>NZ_JBEPTH010000002.1:0-205000 GCF_040549385.1 Bradyrhizobium sp. LB11.1
TACGCATGGCTCCGCGCGCCGCCCTCGCATCGTCAAACCCTGACCCAGACCTACGCAAGAGCCTTGACTCAAAATGCCCCATATGAGGGTGGGCAGAGCGAAGCGTGCCCACGGCTTCTCTCGCAATCACGGACAGATGGTGGGCACGGCGCTTTGCGCCTTTGCCCACCCTAGGAGACCTGCGACGCCCGCATCACCGCGTCGGTCAGCAACCCAGCAAACAGCAGCACCCCCGCATATTTGTTCGAATAGAACAGACGCTTGCAAAGCTCGGGATCGTCGATCCGGAGCCGCATGATCTGCGACGCCAGATGCACGGCGAAGGCGGCAAGCCCGATCCACGCCGGCCAGCGCGCATCGCCTGACGCCAGCGCAACGCCGATCAGCATCACCGATAACCCGTAGAACAGGATCAATGCCTGATGCGTATGCGCGCCGAACAAGCGCGCGGTGGACTTGATGCCGATCAGCGCATCGTCCTCGGCATCCTGATGCGCGTAGATGGTGTCATAGCCGATCACCCACGAAATCGCGCCAGCATAGAGCACCAGCGCAGTCACGTCGATGCGTCCGAAAGTGACGGCAAATCCCATCAATGCGCCCCAGGAGAAAGCGAGCCCGAGCACGATCTGCGGCCACCAGGTGATGCGCTTCATGAAGGGATAGATCGCAACGATCAGAAGCGAGGCGATGCCGGTCAGGATCGCGAAGCGGTTGAACTGCAACAGCACCACGAGTCCGATCAGGGCCTGCGCGAGCATGAAGGCAAGCGCCTGCTTCGTGGTCACCTGCCCCGACGGCAGCGGCCGCGAGCGGGTGCGCTCGACCTTGTCGTCGAGGTCGCGGTCGGTGATGTCGTTCCAGGTGCAGCCGGCGCCGCGCATGACGAAGGCGCCGACGAAGAACAGCACGATGATGAGCGGGAGGCGATGGACATCATGCGCCATGCCGCCAGCGAGTGCGGCCGACCACCAGCACGGCATCAAGAGTAGCCAGGAGCCGATCGGACGGTCGAAGCGAGACAAGCGCAAATACGGCCGCGCCCATTGCGGCGCGAGCGTATCGACCCAGTTGCCGGTGGAGTCGGCAACACGGGCGGATGTGTCGCTCATCGGGTGAGGACGTTGCCGTTGAGTGTGTCGAAGGTGCTGCCGCCCTTCTTGCCGGCATTGGCTTCCGGCGCCGAGCCTGACCCCACCACCTCGCTCAGCGACGGACCGGCCGGACCGCGCGGCTGGTTCTGCATCTGCTGCGCAACGTTGCAGACCTTCGTCGCCATGGCCTCGGTGTTCTTGTGGCCGTCCTTCATCTGGCCGCCGACGTTCGGCGGGATTCCGCATTTTGCGGCATGGGTCTCGATGTATTTGATCATCTTGACCTCAGCCTGGCTGAAATTGCGGATCAGCTTGCAGGCCTCTTCCGGCGGGGCGTGGCGGTCGCTCGCGGCCTTGATCAGCTTGCCGCGCTTCTCGGCTTCTTCGCGTAAGGGCGTGAACGCCTTCATGCAATCCTCGCCAGGACCGCCTTGGGTCGGCGGCGCTGCGCTGAAAGCGCCGGCGCCACCAATGGGGGCCGCCCCGTTGGTCGGGAACGAGGCTTGCGGCGCAGTACCGACGGAGGCGACCGGCGCCGAACCGTTCACGGGCGGAAATGCGGGATCGGGTGCGGACCGGCCCGGCAGCGGAGCCGGGAACCCCTGGGCGTAGGCGCCGGCAGCGCCCATGGTGAGCATGGCGGCAGTGATCGGAACCATCAAACGACGGATCATCAAGATAGTCTCTCCGGCAGGAGCTTACGGGGGTCGGCGTCTTCTCAATTGAAGCGCAACGAGCGTCTCGCGATTTTACGATTCCCGCCAGCGCTTAACAACCCGTCGAATAGGGCAAGAGCGCGGCGCGCCGACGCACCAATTCGGCAATATTTACCCCTGAAACGGCTGCTTTCGGTTAAGAACGGCGGCAAATCGGACTTTTGATCAATGCCCTCGCACGATTTTCGCGGCCCCCGCCTGTTCGTCGATACCCCCCTGGCCCAGGATGCCAGGGTTCCGCTCGACCGCGACCAGAGCAATTATCTCGGCAATGTGCTGCGGCTTGCCGCCGGGGCCGAGGTTTTGGCCTTCAACGGCCGCGACGGCGAATGGCAGGCAGCGATCGAAGGTCGCAAGCGGCCGGACCATCTCGTCATCCTCCAGCAAGTCCGCGCCCAGGATCGGCTGCCCGACCTCGCTTACGTTTTCGCCCCGCTCAAGCACGCCCGGCTCGATTACACGGTGCAAAAGGCTGTGGAGATGGGCGCTGCCATCCTGCAACCGGTCCAGACCCGGTTCACCCAGGCCTCCCGCGTCAACTCGGAACGCATGCGCGCCAATGTGATCGAGGCGGCAGAGCAATGCGGGATATTGAGTCTCGCCACCGTGGCTGAACCCGCGCCGCTGGAGCGCTACCTCAGCCAGCGGCCTGCCGACCGCCTGCTGGTGTTCTGCGACGAGGCGGCCGAGGTCGAGAATCCCATCCAGAGCCTGCAACAGGCGCGCGGATCCGGGCACGGTATCGACGTCCTGATCGGCCCCGAGGGCGGCTTTGCCGAAGAAGAACGGGCCTTGCTGCTGCGCCAGCCCAGGATCCTCAGACTGGCGCTGGGCCCACGGATCCTGCGGGCCGACACGGCCGCTGTCGCGGCACTGGCGCTGGTCCAGGCGGTGCTGGGCGATTGGGACAGCGGTAAAGGCTAAATCGCGGCGTCCCGGCTAGCTGTGCTCCCGCACCGATCGATGCAGGGTCTCGGACGGCAACTCGCCGAACGCCGCCCTGTAACTCGCCGCGAACTCGCTCAAATGCCAGAAGCCATGGGCAATGGCGCAGGCCTTCACGCTGCGCCGTCCCGGTCCGGTGCGTAGCTGCCGGCGCACCGACCAGAGACGCAGGACCCGGCTATAGCGATGCGGGCTCATGCCGCAGATGGCCTGCGTCGCACTCTGGAGGGTCCGGACCGACACGCCCACGCGCTCGGCCATTTCGGTCGTCTTGAGCCAGATCGTCAGATCGTGCCGGATCAATCTTTCCATGTCGGCGACGATCCGCAGATAGCTCTCCGTCGTGGTGTGCACGGACCTGCTGTCCACGCCGGTCTGGATGGCGCCGTCGATCGCGTTGAGCAGGGATTGTTCGACAACCGCGCGCGACGTCGGCTCGTTCAGGAAGTCCGGTTCATAGGCCGCAGTCTCAAGCGTTGTGGAAATCAGGCACCGCAGGGAGGCGAGTACGTCCGATGCCGGGCTCAGCAAATGATAGCCATCCAGTCGAGACCATGGCTCGCACGCGGGCGGAGTGAAGTAGACGACACCGATCAGACGGCCGACCGGCTCATAGACCACGCAATCAGACGCGCCCTTCAGAATGACGATCGAACCGCCGATTGACTGCCCGTTGATGCGGGTCGAGGTCACATGATCCATCGGCACCACCACGGCGGCGGCATGCGCCAACTGATAACCGCGAATGATCCGTGGGAAGGTCTTCACCAGCGACAGGCTCAGGGTCGGCAGGCTGAGCCGCGCGCGCATGATCGCAGTCGACCCGGCAGACAACGGCATGCTGGATGCACCGGCATATCTCTCACTGTCGCCGAAATGATCGATGTCATACGACTGGAGCTCAAGCGCCGAGGATGGCTTGAGACCCTGGAACGACAGCAAGCGCTCCGCAACGCTCTTTGGCGGTGCATCGCGAGCAATGTTGAGGGGGTTTTGATCCATGCCCTGCCGCTTACGTCGCCTTGTTCGCCGCCACGGCGACCTTGGCGGCACGCAGATCATCCGGTCCGTTGATGCCGGCGCGCTTGAGATCGCGAAGCAATTTCGTGAGCAGCAGCATGTTAACTTTCTGTAGCTCGTGGTTGTTGCCAAACTTGAATGCGTTCAGCTCGGTCACGATGAGCCCGGCCTTGGTCTCGGCGAGAATCTTCCGCCTCTTCAATCCCGTTACGCGACGGCGAACCGTTTCAAGCGGCAGGCTGAGGAAGCGAGAGAGTGCCGCGCGGGACACGCCTTGCTTGATCACATCGGGCTCGACCGTGTGAATGCTGGAAAACTTCTCGTCCAGCGACGGATCGTTCATCACATTGATGACGTTCGCATTGAGAATCGCATGAACGATCAGAAGGTCCATCGGATCAAATTCGTCGTAGTTCCGGAACATCTCGCTGATCGAAAACAGCATATAGGCCAGCGTGTGTCGCGAGACCGTCCGAATGATATCAGAAGCATTGCGCATGAATCGGAAACCAACATTCATCTTGTAGACGAAGGCAGCAGCGAACGTATCATCCGGCATACCCAAATTGAGTATGTGACAACTTGCCTGCGCTCCTCAACCTCTCATTGTGATGTCGGTGGTCGCGCCGACCGCTGAAACTTCGGGGCTCCATCACCGTATCTTTCTGTTTCGATGATGCCGGCCCCATTCAGCCGGCCATCGGGCAGGAATGAATGGCCATGGACGACGATGCTGAACGACGCCAGGAGTTGGGTCTGATCAAAGCATTTCTCAGCATCACGGACGCGCGCAAGAGGCAGAGAATTCTCAATCTGGCGGAGCAGCTCGCCGATGAGGCTGCATCCGACACCGCAGGACCGGCCCCGGCCAAGGCGTCGCCTGTGGACGATTGCGGAAACGCGCCTGGTCGAATTGAATGAGCGCGAAACAGCCTCGCGGCGCCCCGGCCGAAATTGCCACCGCGGAAACTCGGAATTGGGTACTTGGTTACCTATACGCGACCCAACGGCGGCTATAACCAGGATCGTTCGTACCGCTCCAAAAGTCGTTAAGCGATTGATCCTTTGGAGGTCGAAACCGTTTTCCGGCCATGCTAAGGGCTGCGCCAATTCCTGTGCCTCCCCTTGGCACCCTTTGGCCTCCCCTTGCCTGCCCGGCTCCGCCGGGACGATGGACCCTGAGATGACCGCGACTGCCACCTCAAATGCTGCCGGCTCCGCCGCCTGGGCGGATACGCTGCTGTTGTCGTTTGCGCAGGCCGGCTACGTCAGGGCGGAGCCCGCCATCCTGCAGCCGGCCGAGCCGTTCCTCGACCTGTCCGGCGAGGACATCCGCAAAAGCCTCTATCTGACGACGGACCTGTCCGGCGAAGAGCTCTGCCTGCGCCCCGACCTGACGATCCCCGTGGCGCGCGACTATCTCGCCTCCAGCCGCGCCGGCCAGCCGGCGGGGTTCAGCTATCTGGGTCCCGTGTTCCGCTACCGCAGCGGACAGGCCAGTGAATTCCTCCAGGCCGGGATCGAATCGTTCGGCCGCCAGGACCGCGCCGCCGCGGACGCCGAGACGCTGGCGCTGGCGCTGGAGGCAACCGCCGCTTTCGGCGTGCGCGACGTCGAGATCAGCACCGGCGATTTGGCGCTGTTCAACGCCTTGCTCGACGCGCTCAACCTTTATCCGGTCTGGCGCCGCCGCCTGGTCAAGGACTTCCATCGCAAGATCAGCCTGGAGCAGGATCTGGAAGGGCTGGCCCGCACGACCGCAACCACGCGCAGCGAATATGAGGGCGTGCTGGCCGCGCTCGCGGGCTCCGACCGCAAGGCGGCGCTGGCCTTTGTCACCGATCTGATGTCGATCGCCGGCACTACCAATGTCGGTGGCCGCACCACGGCCGAGATCGCCGACCGCTTCCTCGAGCAGTCGACGCTGAAGGGCGGCGCACTGCCGCGCGAGGCGATCACCGTGTTGAAGCGCTTCCTGTCGATTTCAGGCAATCCTGACGATGCAGTTGCCGAGCTGCGCGCGCTCACCGCCGATGCAAAGCTCGACCTTGCCGGCGCGATCGACCAGTTCGAGAGCCGGGTCGGCTTCATGGCGGCCCGCGGCATCGACGTGAAGACCACGCGCTTCTCGACCGCGTTCGGGCGCGGGCTCGATTACTACACCGGCTTCGAATTCGAGCTGCATCACAAAGGCAACGGCGCCGAGCCGCTGGTCGCCGGTGGCCGCTATGACGGGCTTATGACCCAGCTCGGATCGCCGGCGCCGATACCGGCCGTCGGGTTCTCGGTCTGGGTCGACGCGCTGACCCGGATCGGCCGCAAGGTGGGGGCTTAAGCCATGAGCGCGCCATTCGTTCTGGCCGTTCCCTCCAAGGGCCGCCTCCAGGAAAACACCGAGGCTTTCTTCGCCCGTGCCGGGCTCAAGCTGTCGAAGGCCGGCGGCGCCCGCGACTATCGCGGCACGCTTGCAGGCCTCGACAATGTCGAGGTCGCCTATCTCTCGGCAAGCGAGATCGCTGCGCAATTGGCCCGCGGCATCGCGCATCTCGGCGTCACCGGCGAAGACCTGGTGCGCGAGAACATCGCGGACGCCGACAAGCGCGTGTCGCTGATCGACGGGCTCGGCTTCGGCTTTGCCGACGTCGTGGTCGCCGTGCCGCAGGCCTGGATCGACGTCCGTACCATGGCGGATCTCGACGACGTCACCACCGGCTTCCGCGAGCAGCATCACATGCGGATGCGGGTTGCGACCAAGTTCGTCAACCTCACCCGCAGCTTCTTCCAGAACCACGGCATCACCGATTACCGCATCGTCGAGAGTGCAGGCGCGACCGAGGGCGCGCCGGCGGCCGGCAGCGCCGAGCTGATCGTCGACATCACGACAACGGGCGCGACGCTCGCTGCCAACGGCTTGCGGGTGCTCGACGACGGCGTGATCCTGCGCAGCCAAGCCAATCTCGTCGCCTCGAAGCAGGCCGATTGGTCGCCGCAGGCCCGCGAAACCGCGCGCGTCATCCTCGACCACATCGCCGCACGGGCCCGGGCCAACAAATATCGCGAGGTCCGGACCCGCTTCCGGCAATGCGACGAGACCCTGCTCACTGAGGCCCACAGCCGTTTCGGCGTCGAGGCTCCGTTCGGCGCGCCGACCTCGTCGGGCATGCTCACGCTGCACTGCCCACCGGGGCAGCTCTACGCGCTCGCGAGCTTCCTGCGCGAACATGGCGCCGAGACCGTCTCGGTGGTCACGCTCGATTATGTGTTCGACCGGGAGAACCCGCTGTTCGCCAAGCTCGAAGCGTTCCTGCGGCCGTGAGCCTCAGGTCCGTTCAGCGTAGCGACAGCAAGCCGCAGCTACCATATGCTGTTGAGATGACGTTGAACGCCTCTGGAACCATGATCGATGACGCTGGGCTCTGACGTTTCCGGCCTGACGACCACCGCAGCAAGCGCCGCCGCGAAGGGGCTGTCGATTGTCGTCCCCGTCTATAACGAGGCGGCGGGCCTCGCCGTCTTGCACCAGCGCATCTGCGATATCGCCAAGACCTTGCGGCAACGCTACCGCCTCGGCTGCGAGGTCGTCTATGTCGACGACGGCAGTGCGGATGCGACGCTGTCGATCGCCCGTTCGCTGCCGGCCGACGCGGTCGACGTCCAAGTGGTCTCGCTGTCGCGCAATTTCGGCAAGGAGGCGGCGCTGATGGCCGGCCTCGATCATGCCCGCCTCGGCGCCGTGATGTTCATGGATGGCGACGGCCAGCATCCGCCGGCGCTCGTCGAACAGCTCGTGCGCCACTGGATCGAGGACGGCTATGACGTCGTCTACACCGCCAAGGCGCATCGCGACAACGAGCCCTTCCTGCGCCGGGTTGCCGTGCACGGCTTCTACGCGCTGATCAACTGGGGGGCGCGGCAGAAGATTCCGGAGGACGCCGGTGACTTCCGCCTGCTGTCGCCCCGCGCTGTCACGGCGCTCAGACAGTTGCCGGAGCGCAACCGCTTTTTCAAGGGGCTGGCAAGCTGGATCGGCTTCCGCCAGATTCGCGTCGACTACGAGCCCGCGCCGCGCGTCCATGGCGTGACAACTTTCAGCGCCGCGCGTCTGCTCGGCCTGTCGATCGAGGGCGTGACCTCGTTCTCGGTGGCGCCGCTGCGCTTTGCGAGCCTGCTCGGCGTGATCCTCGCCGGCGGCGCCTTCCTGTTCGGCCTGTCGATCCTGTGGGAGGTCTGGACCACCGGCAAGCAGGTGCCGGGCTATCCCTCGCTCGTGATCGGCCTGATGACGATTGGCGGCGTTCAGCTCATCATGATCGGCATCGTCGGCGAATATATCGGCAAAATCCTCTCCGAGCTGAAGGCGCGTCCGATCTACTTCGTCGCCGAGCACAGCGAAAAGCATATTGACGCCGACAAGGCCGCCGACGCATCCAGCAGGACAGCGGCCGAATGAGCGGGGCGGCAGCGCCGCGCCGGATCTGGCTCTGCGCCGACGATTACGGCATCAGCCCGGGCGTCAACCGCGCCATCCGCGACCTGATCGAACGCGGCCGCCTCAACGCCACCTCGGTCATGATGGTCGGGCCCGCGATCGAGCAGAGCGAGGTCGAGGCGCTTCAGGCCTCGGCTAAAGCTAACCCGCGCTGCGCGATCGGATTGCACGTGACGCTGTCGGCGCCGTTCCGCCCCCTCACCATGCATTTCCGTCCGCTCGACGGCGACATGTTCATGGCCTTTCCAAAACTGCTGCGCGCCGGATTGATGCGACGGCTCGACAGCGAATTCTTCCGCAATGAGGTGCGGGCGCAACTCGCTGCTTTCGCGGAAGCCTTCGGCCGCACCCCCGACTTCGTCGACGGCCACCAGCATGTGCAGCTGTTTCCGCAGGTGCGCGACGGCTTCGTCGATGCCGTCAGCGAAGCCGCTCCGAAAGCCTGGGTGCGGCAGGGCGGCCGCGACCTGCCGCTGGCGCAGCGGCTGGCTTCGCCGAAGGCCATGGTGCTCGATATCCTCAGCGCACAATTCCGCCGCCGCGCAGGTCGCGCCGGTCTTGCGTTCAACCCCGCTTTTGCCGGCGCCTATGATTTCACCCGCGCGGCCGATTTCGGCGAGCTGATGCGGCAATTCCTGGAAGGCCTCCCCGAGGGCGGCCTCGTGATGTGCCACCCCGGCTTCGTCGACGACATTCTCGCCGGCCTCGACCCGATGACGGATGTCCGCGAACGCGAGCATGCCTATCTCGCGAGCGACGCTTTCGCGCAGCTTCTCGCGGCCAGCCACGTGACATTGGGATGAAACCGGCGAAAGCCAGCCCGTGGGCGGTCTGTCGCATACCGAAATTTAATCCGGCCGCCACTGTTGGGGCCACAATGGAACCCTACATCCCGCTTGCGCTTGTTTCGCGCGAGGGAGACAGACCATGACGCCGCAGGAACGCCAACTCGTCGACGAGCTTTTCGACCGGCTTTCGAAACTGGAAAATGCACCGCGCGATCCCGACGCGATCGCCGCAATCTCTGATGGCTTACGCAAGGCGCCGGGCGCGGTCTATGCGCTGGTGCAGACCACGCTGTTGCAAGACGAAGCGCTGAGGCGCGCCCATGACCGCATCCAGGAGCTGGAAGCGGCCCATGCGCCGGAACAGGCCCAGTCCGGCGGTTTCCTGGATACCATGCGCGACACGCTGTTCGGCGCGAGCCCGTCGCGCGGCTCGGTTCCGAACGTGCCGCCGCGTGACCAGCGGCCGGTGTGGAACAGCGGCCAGGCGATGCAGCAGGCTCAGCCGGGTTATGGCCAGCCACCTTATGGGCAGGCTTACGGACAAGGCCAAGGTCCTGGCCAAGGTTACGGTCAGGGCTACGGCGCCCCGCCGGTTGGTGGTGGCGGCGGCTCGTTCCTGGGCACGGCGGCGGCCGCCGCGGCCGGTGTGGTCGGCGGCTCGCTGCTGCTTTCCAGCATCCGCGGCATGATGGGCGGCGGATCGCATCAGGCCTTCGGCGACACCAACGCCTTGGGCGACCGCAGCCCCTGGAGCAGCGACCAGTCCGGCGGCTCGCTCGCCCGCGATGCCGGCCTCAACGACATCGGATCGAACCGTGATCGCGACGATTCGCGCCAGGGCTTTTTCGACCAGGCGTCGAACAACGACCAGAACGACAACGATCAGTACGACGACGACAACGTGGACATGGCCGACGATAGCGATTTCGGCGGCGGAGACGACGGCGGCAGCGATAACGCGTGAGGCTGCGCCAGCGTCGCACCAAACAAAAACGGCCGCCGATGGGGCGGCCGTTCTCGTTTCAGTTCCAATGTGGTTACATCACCACGACCTTGGTCCCGACATTGACGCGGCCGTAGAGGTCGATGACGTCTTCGTTGCGCATGCGGATGCAACCCGAGGAGACGTTGGTGCCGATGGTCCAGGGCTCGTTGGAGCCGTGGATGCGGTAGAGCGTGGAGCCCAGATACATCGCGCGCGCGCCGAGCGGGTTTTCCGGGCCGCCTTCCATGTGCCGCGGCAAATCAGGACGACGTGCGATCATTTCCGCCGGCGGCGTCCAATCCGGCCATTCACGCTTGGCCGTGATCGACTTCACGCCGGACCAGGTGAAGCCCTCGCGTCCGACGCCGATGCCATAACGCATCGCCCGGCCGTTGCCCTCGACGAGATAGAGGAACTTGTTGTTGGAATCGACCACGATCGTGCCGGCACTTTCCCTGCCGCTATAGTCAACGGATTGTTTCTCGAACTTCGGATCGAACGGACGCTGCCGCGGGTCGATCGCTTCCTGCTGCAGACCTCCCTGCATTTGCGGCTCGCCCATCGGCGGCAGGCGACGCGGATCGGCATAAGCCGGCTGCTGCTGATAGATCGACTGCTGCGGCGCGTAGGCCGGACCGCGGCCGGGTCCGTCACCGAACAGGAACTCGATGAAGCCGCCCCCCATGTTGGCATTGGAGGCGACGCGCACCGGCGCCGGCGGGACCCGCGGCTGGTAGAGCACCGCGGGCGGATCGTTCGGCACGGTATTGTCGAAGGCGCTGGCGCGATCGGCGCCAACGATGAAGGCGCAAGCGCTGCCGAGCAGCGCGACAGACATTTTCTTGAACATCGACGTACTCTGTACTGTTTCGTCTAGTTGCATTCGCCGTCGAACGCGTTGGCTGATCCGCGTCCCCGACGTGGTCAATAAAGAGCAAACTCTGTTTCGTTTGGTAAACGGAAGCGGCGTTTCGATTCACCATCTCGCCAACGCGAGCCCAATTTGGCGATCAGCGTTTATTTTCGATGAACACCGCAAGTGCATGGTTAATCGCCGGTTTCGTGCCGTCGCGCGCGACCACCCGACAGTTCCGGTTGTGAACCTCGTGTTAAATTGCTTCTGCCTACAAAGACGCGTGAATGAGGTGGGGGGAGTTTCTGATGGCTATTCACCGCAAACGTTTTCGTGTCGAGGAGGCTATTGTCGGCGAGATGCCCAGCCCCGAAATGATTGAGGAGGCTGCGCCGATGCATAGCGAGATCATGGCTGAGCTGCGTGCGATCCGCGCCCAGATGGCGAAGGGCGCGCCTGCGCCTCTGACGGGCAGCGCGGCCATGGCGGCGATCGGCGCTTCCACGGCCCAGGAGCTTTCCGACGCACGCACGATGCTCGAGACGTACCGGGCACAGATCGAGCAGTGCGAGAAGCTGAAGATCGAGCTCGACCTCATCCACGACGCCATCGACCGCACCAAGCGCGAAATCGCGACGCTGCACGGCAAGAGCTTTGACGGCGCGGAGATGGCCAAGGTCAATGGCGAGCTCGGCGCGGTCGTCGGCGGCACGGAGCAGGCGACCCAGCAAATTCTCGAAGCGGCCGAGTCGATCGACCAGTCGGCATCGGCGCTCGGCAAGGTCGATTCGATCGACCAGCAGAAGCGTCTCGCCGACGACATCCAGGAACGCGTCATCTCGATCTTCGAAGCCTGCAACTTCCAGGACCTGACCGGCCAGCGCATCAGCAAGGTCATGACCACGATGAAGTTCATCGAGCAGCATATCAATGCGATGATGGACATCTGGGGTGGCGTCGACGCGATCAAGTCCCACGTCCAGCCGCAGGTCGACGGCCGCAGCGAGGACGACAAGCTTCTCAACGGCCCGAAGCTCGCCGGCGACGTCGGCCACGCCTCGCAGGACGACATCGACGCCCTGTTCGACTGAGCGGGCAAGACAGAGAGAAAAAACAAAACGCCGGCGAGAGCCGGCGTTCTTTTGTTTGTCGTCATTGCGCGCGAAGCGAAGCAATGACGAATGGTTAGGTCCGGGCCTGCCTCACGCCCTCGGCGCGCAACGGACGTAGACCATGTTGCCGTAGCGGGTGGCGGCGTCCTTGTCGACGAAGCGGGTGATCATGACGCGGCCGTCGAAGGAGACGATCTCGCGGTCCTGCTCGCCCGGCGTCGGGCCGGAGGGGCCGATATAATTCTTGCCGCCCGGCGAGCCCTTCAGCCGCAGTTCCTGCGGCGTCGCCTGGTCGGCGAGATGCATGACCACGCCGCCGGACGTTCCGGCGCCGATCACATAGGGATTCTTGCACTGGGCCCGCGCAGCCGCCTCGGTGCGGGCGCGGTCGGCCGGGTTCTGGAACGAGGCGAGGCCCCAGCGGCCGACGATCTCGTCGGCGCGGATCGACGCCGGCATTTCGGGCGCCGTGCCGGGCTCGGCCTCGGGCGCCGGCTGGGACGAAGAGAAGGACGGCAGGCTCATGCCGCCACCGCAGGCACCGAGCAGCAGCGCCAGGCAAGTGGCCGCTGCCAGATTGGCAACCGTGCGTGCGTGAGCTGAACTGATCATAACATTCCCCCGAGCAAGACCACGGCCGCACCCCTCAAGCAGCCAAGCGCAAAACCGCTGCCGGAGCAATGACGTCTTAATATACGCCGGCGCTCCGAACGAGTTTCTAGTGCCACCATGCTATATCCGCCTCACCAATCGCTTAACCACCTTTGCTTGACAGGATCGCAGCCAAGCCATATCCCCTGCGCACTATTAGCACTCGAAAAGACCGATTGCTAAGGGCGCCGTTCGATCCTCGGGAAGAGGGTGGACGCAGCGCCGTCCCCACCCCACCTCCGCTGCTTTCGGAACAGCGAGCCTCCAAAGGGAAACGTCATGGCTAAGTCCAAATTTCGTCCGCTGCATGACCGTGTCGTGGTCAAACGTATCGACGCCGAGGAAAAGTCCAAGGGCGGCATTATCATTCCGGACAGCGCCAAGGAAAAGCCGTCCCAGGGCGAGGTTGTCGCCGTCGGCCCCGGCGGCCGCGACGAGGCCGGCAAGCTGACCCCGATCGACCTCAAGGTCGGCGACGTCGTGCTGTTCGGCAAATGGTCGGGTACCGAGGTCAAGATCGACAACGAAGACCTCCTAATCATGAAGGAGTCGGACATCATGGGCGTCATCGCCTAAGGCCGGACGCCTGAACGGCCACTGAATACCATGCCCGGATCATCAGGTCCGGGCATCCATCATTCCGCTGGACATCACCAGACACGACACATCACGACATAACAGGGATTGCAGACCATGGCTGCCAAGGACGTCAAGTTTTCCGGAGACGCGCGCGATCGCATGCTGCGCGGCGTCGACATTCTCGCCAACGCCGTCAAGGTGACCCTCGGCCCGAAGGGCCGCAACGTCCTCATCGAGAAGTCGTTCGGCGCACCCCGCATCACCAAGGACGGCGTCACCGTCGCCAAGGAGATCGAGCTCGACGACAAGTTCGAGAACATGGGCGCCCAGATGCTGCGTGAGGTCGCCTCCAAGACCAACGACCTCGCCGGCGACGGCACCACCACCGCGACCGTGCTGGCCCAGGCCATCGTGCGCGAAGGCGCCAAGGCGGTTGCCGCCGGCATGAACCCGATGGACCTCAAGCGCGGCATCGACACCGCGGTTGCAGCGGTGACCAAGGACATCGAAAAGCGCGCCAAGCCGGTCGCCGCCTCCTCCGAGGTCGCCCAGGTCGGCACCATCTCGTCCAATGGCGACGCCGCCATCGGCAAGATGATCGCCCAGGCGATGCAGAAGGTCGGCAACGAGGGTGTCATTACCGTCGAGGAAAACAAGTCGATGGAGACCGAGGTCGAGATCGTCGAGGGCATGAAGTTCGACCGCGGCTATCTCAGCCCCTACTTCGTCACCAACCCCGATAAGATGACCGCCGAGCTCGAGGACGCCTACATCCTCCTGCACGAGAAGAAGCTGTCCGGCCTGCAGGCCATGCTGCCGGTGCTGGAAGCCGTGGTGCAGTCGGGCAAGCCGCTCGTCATCATCGCCGAGGACGTCGAGGGCGAGGCGCTGGCGACCCTGGTCGTCAACCGCCTGCGCGGCGGCCTCAAGGTCGCCGCCGTCAAGGCGCCAGGCTTCGGCGATCGCCGCAAGGCCATGCTGGAGGACCTCGCGATCCTGACCGGTGGCCAGCTGATCTCCGAAGACCTCGGCATGAAGCTCGAGAACGTCACGGTGAAGATGCTGGGACGCGCGAGCAAGGTGGTGATCGACAAGGAGAACACCACGATCGTCAAGGGCGCCGGCAAGAAGCCGGAGATCGAAGCCCGCGTCGGCCAGATCAAGGCCCAGATCGAGGAGACCACCTCGGACTACGACCGTGAGAAGCTCCAGGAGCGTCTGGCCAAGCTCGCCGGCGGGGTCGCGGTGATCCGCGTCGGCGGCGCGACCGAGATCGAGGTCAAGGAGAAGAAGGACCGCGTCGAGGACGCGCTCAACGCCACCCGCGCCGCGGTGCAGGAAGGCATCGTCCCCGGCGGCGGCGTCGCGCTGCTCCGCGCCAAGAAGGCGGTCGGCCGTCTCACCAACGCCAATGCCGACGTGCAGGCCGGCATCAACATCGTGCTGAAGGCGCTGGAAGCTCCGATCCGCCAGATCGCGGAGAATGCCGGCGTGGAAGGCTCGATCGTGGTCGGCAAGATCCTCGAGAACAAGTCCGAGACCTTCGGCTTCGACGCCCAGAACGAGGACTATGTCGATATGGTCGAGAAGGGCATCATCGATCCCGCCAAGGTGGTGCGCACCGCGCTCCAGGACGCCTCGTCCGTGGCCGGCCTGCTGGTCACCACCGAGGCGATGGTCGCCGAAGCGCCGAAGAAGGACGCTCCGCCCGCCATGCCGGCCGGCGGCGGCATGGGCGGCTTCTAAGCCCATCCTCACCGGACAGTGTCGCGAAGGCCGCCTCCGGGCGGCCTTCTTTTTTGCCGACCCTGCCCGTCCGCTTTCCGATTCAACCGGAGGCCAAAACCCACTACGGTGGCGCCGATTCAATTTTCCTGAGGATCTCGTCGATGCGCGCGCTTCTGGTTTGTTCGACCGCCCTCTTGGTGACCTTGCTCTCCGCCTCTCCCGAGGTCGCCTCGGCCCAGATGAAGCTGTCCCCGAGGGCCACGGCACCCGGCGGCATGGAGACGCGCTATTTCACCTCGATCGACGGGCTGATGGAGGGCAATGCCGACGTGATCCTGAAGGAGACACGGCAGGGCAAGACGGTCACCGCGGCCGTGCTCGATGTATGCTACCCCGTCGCCAAGAACTCGGACCGCAAGGACCGTTTCGTCGTCAATCTCCAGATCGCCGGCCAGACGCTGACCGGCACGACGCAGAGCATCAGTGCGAAGGCGCCGGTCACGGTGAAGCTCACGCGCAAACCGACCGGCGACACTTTCGAGTTCCGCGGCCAGATCGGCATCGGCCAGGCCGTCACCGAAGTGACCTCGCCGGACAATGCCGACCTCAGCGAGAAGGAATTTCTGGACAACCAGACCACCGACGACGGCATCACGCCGCAGCCGAAGGATTTTACCGAAGTCTCACCGGAGGCGATCGCGGTCAAGGTCAAGCTGGATAACGCGACCGATTTCCTGAAGAGCCTCAAGGGCCAGGACGTCGAGGTGACGCTGGCAAGCCTGACCGTCGGCTGCGATGCGCTGCGCGCCGGCGAGCAAACCATCAACATGTCGGTCGATCCGGAGCGCTCGGCCGCACTGCTCGCGAAATTCAAGGCGATGCCGGGCGTCACCGCCGCCGGCTGGACGGTGGGGTTGGCCGAGATGGACCGCACCCTCCGCATCCCCGCCGCCGACTGGCGCGACGGCGACAAGATCAACCGCGACAAGCTCGCCACCGCAATTTCCGGCGTGCTGAGCAAGACGCTCGCGGCCAAGCCCGCCTCGCAGAGCTTCAACGCCGCCAACGGCAAGCTCAAGCTCGTCTTCAAGCGGCCGAACCAGGATTTCCCGGCGCTCGACCTCACCGACACGATCGAGGTCTCGGGTCTCGTCTCCGCCGACAAGCCGGGGACGACCGACAGACTGATGGTCTGGATCGGCAACCCGTCGACCACGACCGCCGACGAGAGCACCGGCGCAAAGCTCAACGTGTCGGATGAGGCGACGGCCGACGAGGAAGGCGACCAGCCCGACGACAATGGCTCGATCGAGGCGCTGGCCAAGGAGTTGAAAGGCCAGCGCTGGGACGCCGACAAATCGGTGTGGAAATAACGGTCAATTCCCGTTGGCGCGGAAGCGCATCGTCTTCGGGCCGATCAGCGTGAGCACGTCGCCCTGGCGCTTCCAGGTCTCGACGGCGGCGAGCGCCGCGACGAGATCGTCATCGGCCTGGGCCCTGGCCGGCGGACAGGACCGATCCTGAATTGGGCCGGGAACGAAGATCACGGTGTTGCCGGCCACTGAGAACTGGCCTTTGCCGCCCTTGCACCAGAGTTCGAGCACGACCTCGCCATTGTCACCGATCTCGAGGTTCGGAATTCGTTTCGAGCCGGGCTGCGGCACGGCCTCCAGCGTCATCTCGGTGCCGAAGGGAAAGCCGTCCTCTGCATGTGCGGTAACCGACATCGACAACACCGCGACCGCCGCACACACCATCTGCTTCAACGACACCATGAGACCTCTCGACCGACCCAATCTGCCGGTCTTCTATAAGACGGCGAAGCCTTTGAGAAGGTTCGTCGATTCAACACACAAAAATCCCCGCGGGACGCCCCCGCGGGGATTTACGTCGAAGCCGGACGTCGCCTGCTACTTCAGGACCATCGCCGTGAAGGGCCAGATATAGGCCTGCAACGTCACGAAAACACCGACGAGGCAGGCCAGCACGATCGAGTGCCAGAACACGAAGCGCAGGATCGTGCCTTCGTGGCCGTACCAATTGGTCGCGGTGGACGCGACGACGATCGATTGCGCATCGATCATCTTGCCCATCACGCCGCCGGACGAGTTCGCCGCCGCCATCAGGATCGGCGACAGGCCGAGCTGCTGGGACGTGATCTTCTGGAGATTGCCGAACAGGATGTTCGACGACGTATCCGATCCGGTCAGCGCCACGCCCAACCAGCCGAGCAGCGTGCCGAAGAAGGGATAGAGCACGCCGGTTGCGGCAAAGGCGAGACCGAGCGTCGCGTCGACGCCGGAGAGGCGCGTCAGCGTTCCGATCGCGAGCATCGCCGAGATCGTGATCAGCGAGATCGCGCAGATCCGGATGGTGCGGCCATATTCAATCAGCAGCCTGACGGGTCCGACGCCCATCAGGAAGCCGGAGATGATCGCCGCGATCAGCATGCCGGAGCCGGTGAAGGACAGATAGGTGAAGCCGAACACCGCCGCCTCCTTGGTCGGCCCTGGCGCAACCGGCGGCATCTTGTTGATCATCTGGTGCAGTTCGGGAACGGCGTAGTTCCAGGTGAAGATCCCGTTCGCCCAGGTCTTGAAGGCACCGTTGCCCCAGATCAGCATCACGACGCAGACGATGATCCACGGCAGCAACGCGCTGAACAGCTCGCTCTGCGTCAGCGGCGTCTTGTCGAGCGGCTTCGCGGTGGTCATTGTCGCCGCCGATTCATCATGCCCGCGCAGCGCCGGCGACAGCCAGAGTTGCTTCGGCTGCCAGACCTTCAGGAACAGGATCAGCGCGCCCATCGAGATCAGCGACGCACCGATGTCGACGATCCATGGATTGACGAAGTTCGAGATCACGAATTGCGGGACCGCGAACGTCACGCCGGTGACGAGGATCGCCGGCCAGACGTCCTTCATGCCCTTCCAGCCCGCGAAGGCCCACACCACCCAGAACGGCACGATCAGCGAGAACAGCGGCAATTGCCGTCCAACCATCGCGCCTAGGATGTAGGGATCAAGCCCGGTGACCGAGGCGAGGCCCTGGATCGGCGTGCCCAGAGCGCCGAAGGCGACCGGCGCGGTGTTGGCGATCAGCGACAGGCCCGAGGCCGCAAGCGGCGAGAAGCCGAGACCGATCAGCACGGCGCCGGTGATCGCAACCGGAGTGCCGAAGCCCGAAGCGCCCTCAAAGAAGGCGCCGAACGAAAATGCGATCAGCAGCAATTGCAACCGCCGATCCTCGGTGACGCCGCCGACCGCGCGCTTCAACAATTCGAACCGCCCGGTCGCCACCGTCACCTGGTAGAGGAAGATGACGTTGAGAACGATCCAGCCGATCGGGAAGAAGCCGGTCACGATGCCGAGGATCGAGGCGCGGATCGACATGTTCACGGGCATGGTGAAAACGAAGATCGTGATCAGGTTGGTCACGATCACGGCGATGATGGCGGCAATGTGGGCCTTAACGCGCCCGCTTGCGATCAGGACCAGCAGCGTGACGACGGGTATCGCCGCCGCAATCGTCGACAGCACAGGACTGTGCAGCGGATCATAGATTTGATTCCACATGGTCTTCCTCCCCCACGCGCCTATGTGGCAGGCCGGCCAGCGTGGACGGCGAACCTGCTTGACGTTGGAAGCGATAACCCCCGAGTTGGACGCGAATTCCTCGAAAGCCGCGGTTCCCGCCTGCTCACAAGCTCGCGAAAATCTGGAGGCCCCCACCCCACGCCGTTGTGCCCATGCTAGAGTTGCAAACCGCGGCTAGCCAACGCAAATTGCAGACTTGCGACTTTAGTCTAAGCGCACCCATTTTCTGCCATGGCCTCAGACGCTTGGCTTTCGGGGGCCACTGTGAATATCCGTCAGGAGATCCCCCTCTGTGAAGAACATCAGCGCCACGCTCGCGACCGTCTGGCGAATCGCCGGCCCGTATTTCCGATCGGAGGACAAATGGGCCGGCCGCGGCCTGCTCGGCGTCGTCGTCGCAATGGAGCTGGCGCTCGTCGCGATCAATGTGCTGCTCAATCAGTGGCAGAACCGGTTCTACAGCGCACTCCAGGCCTACGACCTGAATGAGTTCGTCACACAGGTCTGGATCTTCCTCGGCCTTGCCTTCACCTACGTCGCGGTGGCCGTTTACAAGCTTTACCTGAACCAGTGGCTGCAGATCCGCTGGCGGCGATGGATGACGCAACACTATCTCGGCGAATGGCTCGACGGCGCCACGCATTACCGCATGCAGCTGAAAGGCGACGCCGCCGACAACCCGGACCAGCGTCTTACCGAGGACGTCACCAACTTCGTCGAGCAAACGCTCGTCCTCGGTCTCGGCCTGCTGTCGTCCATCGTGACGCTGGCGTCGTTCATCGTCATCCTCTGGGGTTTGTCCAACAAGGCGCCCCTGCACATCTACGGCACCGATATCGTCATCCCGGGGTTCCTGGTCTGGTGCGCGCTGGCCTACGCGCTCCTGGGTACGGCACTGACGCACTGGATCGGCGCGCCGCTGATCAATCTTTATTTCGAGAAGCAGCGCTACGAGGCCGATTTCCGCTTCAACCTGATCCGCGTGCGTGAAAATTCCGAGCAGATCGCGCTTTTGAAAGGAGAGAACGCGGAGCGAGGTCATCTCCTTCAGCGCTTCGGCTACGTCATCGGCAACTGGTATGCGATCATGAGCCGGACCAAGCGGCTCACCGCTTTCACGGCGAGCTACGGTCAGGCTGCGACGATCTTTCCCTATGTGGTGGTCGCGCCCGCCTACTTCGCCAAGAGCATCCAGCTCGGCGACATGATGCAGACCGGTTCGGCCTTTGGCCAGGTGCAGGATGCGCTGTCCTTCTTCGTCACGGCCTATCGAACGATCGCGGAATGGCGCGCGATCGTCGCACGTCTCGACGGCTTCGAGATGTCGGTCGCGACAGCGGCAAACCTGCCGACGCATGAGGCGACGATCGAACTCAAGACGGCAGGCGGCAGCCGCAATATCGGCCTCGATAAGCTCTGCGTGTATCTCCCCAACGGCACGCCGCTGGTCGCAGCCGACGGCTTCGCCATCCAGGCGCCGGAGCGCGTGCTCGTGACCGGCCCATCGGGCTCCGGCAAGTCGACGCTGTTCCGGGCCATCGCCGGCATCTGGCCGTTCGGCACCGGCACCATCGCCATCCCCGCGCAGGCGAAGCTGATGATGCTGCCGCAACGCCCCTATTTCCCGGTCGGTACGCTCAGTGACGCCGTGATCTATCCCGCAGCACCCGGCGCATTCCAGGCAAGCCAAATCCGTGACGCGGTGATCGCCGTCGGCCTGCCCGACCTCGCCGACAGGCTTAACGAGGACGGCCACTGGAACCGGATCCTGTCGCTCGGCGAGCAGCAGCGCCTCGGGCTCGCCCGCGCGCTGCTGCATGGGCCGGACTATCTTTTCCTGGACGAGGCCACCGCCTCGCTCGACGAGCCGTCCGAGGCGCGGCTCTACCGGCTGCTGGCGGAGAAGCTGCCACAGGCCACCATCGTCTCGATCGGCCATCGCTCGACGCTCGACGCCTTCCACACCCGCAAGGTGGCGATGATGAAGGACGGCGCGATCCATGTGCTGGGCGACGAGCGTGCCGAGGCGGAACCAAGCGCGGCGCGCTGAGGCGTGAGGGCGGCGCCCCTCATTCCGACCTCGTCATTGCGAGCGGAGCGAAGCAATCCAGAGTCTTTCCGCGGTGACAGCCTGGATTGCCTCGCTGCGCTCGCAATGACGGAGTTTGAAGCGCTGGCGCCGTTCTCCCACTCGCACCTTGCGTCGAAGTCCCGCTTGCCATCTCGCACCAGGTCCCGGCGGAGAAACTCAGCACTTGCCCAAAGCAAAAGGGCGGCAGATCGCTCTGCCGCCCCGTTAGTCGTCTCGGGAAGAAACTTATTTCAGGTTGGTCATCGCCGTCAGGTCGAAGGACAGCTTGGCGATACCCGCCGCACCGCACCAGTTGGAGCCGGTACCGCCGGGATTGATCGCGGTGACGTTGGTCGTTCCGCCGGCGGTGTAGTCGCTGGTGAAGGCGCTGCAATTACCCTTGTTCAGGTCGCTGTCGGAGTAACGCAGGTCCAGCGTGAACACCTTGTAGGTGAAGCCGATGCCGATGTTCCAAGTGTTGTAGTCGGCATATTTGATGCCGTTCGGGAACGGGCCGGCGAATCCGGGGTTCGTGAAGCCCGTGCCATAGAACGAGTCGCTCGTACCGAGCCACTGGCGACCAAACTCACCCGACACGTACATGCCGACGCCGCTCGAACCGAAGATGGTGCTCGGCGCGACGTACTTGGCGGTGATCGAGGAATAGTTGCCCCAGGCACCTGTATTCAGGAAGTTCGGCGAGTAGTACTCGTTCACACCAACCGACCAATTGTCGTTGATGGTGTAAGTCACCTTGCCGTAAACTTCGAAGAAGCTGACATCTCGCTTCATGACGTTGCCGTTCGGCAGGAAGTTAGCGGCGCATTCAGCGCTAAGCGGGTTGCCAGCGGTGTCGGTGGCCGCGCCGTTGAAGCAGGTGCCACCCGGATACAGATAACCCCAGACGCCGATATCGAAGGCGAAGGCGCCGAAGGTCGGGCGGATACCGCCGTAGACGTCGACTTCAGCCGCAGCGCGGTTGGCGAAGGAGATGCTCTCCGCGGACACGCCGGCGTACAGCTGGAAGTCCTTGTTGATATTGTAGCGGGGCTCGAAATAAGCGGCGACCGACGGCTTGTGGTTCGACTGGGTCACGCCGCGGAAGATGTAATCGCTCATGATCGCGCCGCCGAAGGCGATATCCCAAGGATCAAACGCGGGCGCCGGAGGAGCTTTCAGAGCCTTCATGGGCATGTCCGCCGCGAAAGCCGAACCCGTCACCATTGCCAGCGCCGTTGCCAACAAAGTCACTTTTTTCATTTCGATCCCCATCACCCGTTCTAAACACCGGTCGAATTCCGGAAGCCCCCGGTGCAACCCGACCTGATTGCAAATTTCGTAACAACCGCAATCTGAATGGGAGGGACTTAACCGAGAAGCAAAAATCGCGAGCATTTGCCGCCTTTTTGGGCGTTCTGACGATTCTACGAAAGGTTGTCAGTCGGTGTTGCTTCTCGATCACATTATTTTCACGCCAAAGCGCACAGAGCCGTCCGGGATACTACGTGGTCCGCCACCCTGTGGCGCGCGTGCTACGAATCAACTGAGTCAAAAAAGAGCAGCCTCCGGCAGCCGTGGCGGCGATGCAAAAAGGCCGCAGCGTCACCGCTGCGGCCTTTTTGTTGGCGATCATGGTCGGGGGATGACCCCAGCCTTCGGCCCAGGCTTGGAGCCTGCCCTTAAGACCTAACCTTGGAGACCTAACCCTGCCCTTCGGCCGGCGTCGGTTCCGCAGAAGACGAAGGCATCGCCCAGCTCGTCTCGACGGCAGGCTCTGGTGCCAGCGCTGCCACTGGAGCTGCCGACTTCGGCGCGGGAGCTGCCTTCGCCTTCTTCGGTGCTGCTGTCTTGGCGACCTTCTTCGGTGCTGCCTTCTTCACGGCCTTCTTGGCCGCAGCCTTCTTGGCCGTCTTCTTGGCGGCCTTTCTCGGAGCAGCTTTCCTGGCCGATTTCTTGGCCGATTTCTTCGCGGACTTCTTGGTCGCCTTCTTCTTCGTCTTCTTCGTCGCCTTCTTCGCCGCTACAACCTTCTTGGCCTTTTTGGCCTTCTTCTTGCTTTTCTTCTTGCTCGCTTTCGCCATCGTGGTCCTCCTGTTGCCGCCGAACAATGGTCGGTCGGGCGCCCTTCCGCCGTCACCTCCGGACGAAAGCTCAGCGCGACGCATTCAATGCCGGCCGCGACCCGCCCGTAGCCCAATCGAGAAGCTCAATCGTGTGTACGACCGGAACTGACGTGCCACTGGCAATCTGCACCATGCAGCCGATATTGCCTGCGGCAATCATGTCCGGCTTGACGCTCGCGATGTTGGCGACCTTGCGATCGCGCAACCGGCCCGCAAGCTCGGGCTGGAGAATGTTGTAGGTCCCCGCCGAACCGCAACACAAATGGCTCTCGGGCACATCTTTCACCACGAATCCATTCTTGGAAAGCAATTCTTTCGGAAGGCCCGTGATTTTCTGCCCGTGCTGCAACGAACACGCAGAGTGATAGGCGACGACAATGTTGTCCTGTCGCGCCGTCGGTTCGAGTCCGAGACCCGCGACGTATTCGGTGATGTCCTTCGCAAGCGCGGACACCTTCGCCGCATCGGCTGCGAACGCGCGGTCCTCGCGTAGCAGATAGCCGTAGTCCTTGATCACCGTGCCGCAGCCGGACGCGGTCACCAGGATGGCGTCGAGCCCCTCGCCGGCCGCCTCCGTACGCCACGCCGTGACGTTGGCGCGAGCGCGCGCCAGCGCGTCATCGTCGTGACCGAGGTGATGGGTGAGCGCGCCGCAGCATTGCTCGTCCCTGACCAGGACGACCTCGATGCCGTGGCGGGTCAGCAGGCTGACGGCGGCCTGGTTGATGCGCGGCGCCAGCACCTGCTGGGCGCAGCCCTGGAGCAGCGCGACCCGGCCGCGCTTCTTGCCGAGCGCTGCGAACACGCTGCCCGGAAGGGCACCGGGCGCCGGCAGCCGCCCCGGGGCCAGTGCCAGCATCGCCTTGAGGCGCTGGATCAGGCCGGGCGTCGCCGACGGCCGCGGGGTCGGCAGAAACACAGCGAAGGGCCGGGCCAGCTGCGCCAGCCGCATGCTGATGCGAAAACGCTGCGGGTCGGGCAGGACGAAGGCCAGCACCTGGCGCAACAGCCGCTCGGCGAGCGGCCGCCGATAACGCTGCTCGATCCTGACCCGGGCCTGGTCGACGAGGTGCATGTAATTCACGCCGGAGGGACAGGTCGTCATGCAGGACAGGCACGACAGGCAGCGATCGACATGTTTGACCACCTCCGCCGTCGGCGCCTGGTCCTTCTCCAGCATCTCCTTGATCAGGTAGATGCGTCCGCGCGGGCTATCGAGTTCGTCACCGAGCAGGACATAGGTCGGGCAGGTGGCGGTGCAGAAACCACAATGGACGCAGGCGCGCAGGATCTTGTCGGCCTCCGCAATGTCGGGGTCGGCAAGCTGCGCGAGTGAGAATTCGGTCTTCATTCAGCAAGCGCCCCGCGTCAGCCGTCCCCGGTTCAAAATGGACTTCGGATCGAAACTGGCGCGGACCCGTTCGCTGAGCGCAGCGATGCCGGACGCTTGCGGATGGAACACGTCGACGCTGCACCTGACGTCTTCGGCCGCCCGGATCAGCGTGGCATGGCCGCCGAACGCATCGGCGCGCTGGCGCACGGCCGGAGCATGCGCGTCGGTCTTCGGCGGCAGCGCCGCCCAGATCAACCCGCCGCCCCAATCGTAGATGACGTCGCCGCCGGTCTCGTGCGCCAATTGCGTCCCGAGAGCGGCGCCCGAGGCGGGCGGGCAGACGATGCGCCACACCGGCCAGGCCCCAAGCGCGCCGCTTGCCACGAACGGCAGAACGTCGCGGATCGCGGCCCACAGCGCGGAGGACGCGGAATCCTCGACAAGGGTTGCGGTTCCAAACGGCGTCAGCAATTCGCGCAACGACCCGGCCCGGTGGCTGGCGGAGGCGGTGATGCCTTCGAGCCGCAGCACGGTCAGCGCCTCGCCCTGGCCCGCAATGTCGCCGAGCCCGTCGGTCTTGGCGCGGAATGCCGAGTTCGGCAGATGCGCCGCGCCGGAGACGTCGAAGGGCGAGCCGAGCGCCGCGGTCATCGCCTTGTTGGCGGCGGCATCGTCGAGCCCGCGCAAGAGCAGCGTCCGCTCGGCTTCGGGCTTCGGCATCACCTTCAGCGTGACCTCAGTCATCACCGACAGCGTGCCCCAGGAGCCCGCCAGCAGCTTGCAGAGATCATAGCCGGTGACGTTCTTCACCACCCTGCCACCGGTTTTGAAGCTATCGCCGAAGCCGGAGACGGCATGTGCCCCCAGGAGATGGTCGCGCGCCCCGCCCGCCTTGATCCGGCGCGGGCCGGCGAGACCGGCCGCGATCATGCCGCCGATGGTGCCTGATACGGGCGTGCCGAGCAGCGGCGCGGTATTCATCGGCTCGAAGGCGAATTGCTGATTCTTGGCATCGATCAGCGACAGCACGTCGGCGAGCGGCGCGCCGGCCTGAAGCGTGACGATCAATTCATTGGGCTCGTAGGAGGTGACGGCATTCAGCGCGGAGACGTCCAGCACGGCATTGGTCGCCATCGCGTGCCCGATGCCGCGCTTGGAGCCATGACCGATGATCTCGAGCGGCTGCTCATTGGCAATCGCCGCGCGCACCACCTCTTCGACGTCTTTGGCGTCTCTGACCCTGAGCGTATCCACGCCTGTAGCGGGTAGCGAAATTTGATCCCAAAATCAAATACAGACACCGAACAGGGAGCGGAATGCGTCAAGCCCCGCATCGGTGATCTCGACGGAGCGCCCCTGCGGTCGACGGCGGATCCAGTCTCGCTGGAACGCCAGCTCAGCGAGCGCCGCCCCTGCCCGCCCGGCCAGATGCGGCCGACGTTCGCTCCAGTCGAGACAGGGCCGGCACAAGACCCGCCGGTGCCGCGCCGTGGTGCGGAGATCTATGCCGTGACTGCCGAGGAACGCCGTCCCCGCTTCAGTGAGTTCGCCAACCTCCTGGTCGAGAACCAGATAATCCCGCTCCCGCAGCGCGTCAGCGAGGGCGACACCGAGTTCGCCCGCGAGATGATCGTAGCAGGTCCGAGCTCGCCGCATCGCGGCATCGATCCGTGACGACGGCCGCGAGCCTAGCGGACCGGTCACGGCAACCGTCATCATCCCCTCCAGGATTTGCGCGACCAGCGGCGTGGCCAGCCGGTACAACCGGCGCGGCCCTCGCCGCTCAACCTTCAGAAGCGCGTGCTGCACCAGCCTGCCGAGATGCCAACTCGCCGTCTGCGGTGTGACACCGGCGACCAGCGCCAGCTCGCCCGCGGTCTGCGCGCGTCCGTCCATCAGTCGCGACAGGATCAGGGCACGGCCAGGATCGGCGATCAGGGCCGCCAGGTCAGCGAGTTCGCGTGCGATGGTCGGCATGACCGGCTCCGGCATGTGACGAAAACCCATGCTGCTTGTCGCACAGGATATCGCCGCAACGTTTCGATCATGATCGAAATGTTCACGACATCGACACTTCGATCACCGGCGAACCCAACGGACGCACCGTCGCGAGATGGTCGCAGCGATCGCGATCGAGACGAAGCAACGGAGATACAGATGGAGCGATCGGCACATGCGCGGCAAGCGCCGCGTGCACATGAAGCGTTCAGCCGCAGGTCGGTGATCGCCATCCTGGCGATCTATCTCTCGCCATGGGCGGCGGCGGCATCTCAGGCACAGGACCAAGGAGCGAAGACAATGAACCATTATGCCACACAGAAATCGATCAGCGAGGCCGTCGACGGCGGCGGCCTGCTCGTCGTCGCACAATGGGAGGCAAAGCCGGGCGAGGCCGACAAGATCGCCGCCATACTCGACCGCTTCCTGCCGGAGGCGCAGCGCGAGGACGGCGTCAAGCTGTTCCTGATCTCGCGGGCTAAGGACAATCCTGCCCAGTTCCTGTTCTACGAACTGTTCCGCGACGAGGCGGCCTTCAAGGCGCATCAGGAAAGCGCGCACTTCAAGACCTACATCGCCGGCGAAGCACTGCCGCTGCTGGCGAAACGGGAGCGCGCGCAGTACGGGCTGCTGTAACAGCCCATGGAGGGAAGCGCTCGCGTCGCAAGCTCTTCCCTGCACGAGATCCTAGAACCGCGGAATATCCGGGAACGCCACTTTACCCGCATGCACATGCATGCGCCCGAGCTCGGCGCAGCGGTGGAGGGTCGGAAACACCTTTCCGGGATTGAGCAACCCTTGCGAGTCGAACGCGCATTTCAGCCGCTGCTGCTGGTTGAGATCGATCTCGGTGAACATGTCGGGCATGAGATCACGCTTCTCGATGCCGACGCCGTGCTCGCCGGTGAGCACGCCGCCGAATTCGACGCAGGCGCGCAGGATGTCGGCGCCGAAGGCTTCGGCGCGCTCGATCTCGCCAGGCTTGTTGGCATCGTAGAGGATCAGTGGATGCAGATTGCCGTCGCCGGCGTGGAACACGTTGGCGCAGCCGAGCTGGTATTTTTCCGAGAGCTCGCGAATCCGCGCCAGCGCCTTCGGCAGCGCGCCACGGGGAATCGTGCCGTCCATGCAGAGATAGTCCGGCGAGATGCGGCCGACAGCAGGGAACGCGGCCTTTCGGCCTGCCCAGAACAGATTGCGCTCGGCCTCTGACGTCGAGATCTGGCAGGTGGTCGAGCCGCAGCCATTTGCGATACTCTCGACGCGCGTGATCAGCTCGTCGACCTCGATCTTGGGACCGTCGAGCTCGATGATGAGCAGCGCCTCGACATCGAGCGGATAGCCGGCATGGACGAAGGCCTCGGCGGCGTGGATCGCGGGCTTGTCCATCATCTCCATGCCGCCGGGAATGATGCCGGCACCGATGATGCGCGCCACGCATTCGCCGGCCGCCTCGACTTGCGCGAAGCCGACCATCAGGGCGCGCGCCGTCTCAGGCTTTTGCAGAATGCGGACCGTGACCTCGGTGATGACGCCGAGCAGGCCTTCCGAGCCGGTGATCACGCCCATGAGGTCGTAGCCGGAATTTTCCGCCGACTTGCCGCCGATGCGCAGGATCTCGCCGCTCATCAGGACAATCTCGCAACCGAGCACGTTGTTGGTGGTCATGCCGTATTTGAGGCAATGCACGCCGCCGGAATTTTCCGCGACATTGCCGCCAATCGAGCAGGCGATCTGTGAGGACGGATCGGGCGCGTAATAAAAGCCGGCATGCGCGACCGCCTGGCTGATCGCGAGATTGGTGACTCCGGGCTCGGTGACGACGGCGCGGTTGTCAAAGTCGATCTCGCGGATGCGCTTGAACTTACTGAGGCCGAGCAGCACGCCGTCCTCCAGCGGCAACGCGCCGCCGGACAGCGACGTGCCGGAGCCGCGCGGCACCACCCTGAGGCCGTGGGCGGCACAATATCTCAGGACGAGCGAGACCTGCTCGGTGGTGTCGGGCAACACCACGACCATCGGCGGCTGCCGATAGGCGGTCAAACCGTCGGACTCATAAGCCCGCATCTCGGCTGCGCTGTCGATCACGCCCTCGCCAGGCACGATTGCGCGCAATGCAGCAACGATCTCCGTGCGGCGCGCGAGCACCGCCTGATCGCTCGCAGGCATCATGATGGCCATATCAGATCCTTCTTGGCATATCCTTCCGGCTCGCGCCGCACAGCCGATTTATCACGGCAAATCAATCACGTCCGACGCGATTTGGGTAGGCGGTCCGAAAGTCGGAGCCACGATCTCGGGCCGAGTTCGCTCTGGGACAAGTCCGAAATCATGAAACCTGTCATGGTTTCGTGGCTTGTCCATGCGGAGCGGGCCGTGCCAAAACCGGCAAGGTTCGACGATCGCCGACCGAATAAGACCCCACCGGGAAAGAGACGAAGAGCACCCTATGAAAAAACTGACTTTTGGCGCGCTGATGATCCTCACCGTCACTGCCACGGCCACCAGCGCGATGGCGCAGGATGCCGCGGCCGGCAAATCGTCGTTCAACAAATGTCTGGCCTGCCATGCGATTGGCGAAGGCGCCAAGAACAAGGTCGGCCCCGAGCTCAACGGCCTGGATGGCCGCCATTCCGGCAGCGCGCCGGACTACAATTATTCGGACGCGAACAAGAATTCCGGCATCACCTGGAACGAGGCGCAGTTCAAGGAATACATCAAGGATCCGAAGGCCAAGATCCCCGGCACCAAGATGGCGTTCGCCGGCATCAAGAACCAGACCGAGATCAACAATCTCTGGACCTATGTCTCGCAGTTCGACAAGGACGGGAAGATCAAGCAGTAAGCGGGTGACCGGCGGTCGCTAATCAGCGGCCGCCTGCGCCAGGGCGATTTGACCGATCATCGTCTCGATCTCCGTCTTCACGAGATCCGGTACCGCGTTCTGCACCATGTGGCCGAGATCGGGCAACACGATCAACTTTGCGTTCGGCACCGCCGCGGCAAACGGGCGCGCGTGGATGTCGGTCTTCACCGTCTTATCAGGCTCGCCGGCGATGATCGTAACGGGCACTCTGATCTCGCCGTAACGCGGAGCCTGCGCGGCCACCGACGCCTTCAACGTCACCAGATCATAGGCATTGGCGATGAATTCGCGCGGGCGCAGCAACAGCGGCGTCGCGGAGTCCTTCACGAAACCGTCCGGCATCGTCTGCGGCAAAAAGACGTTGCGCACGCCGGACTCAGTGACGAAATAGCCTAGCGGCAGCGTGATGGTGTAGGCGAGCAGCGGCCCGATCACCGGCGTTGCGATGATCTCGTTGTAGCGGCCGACACCGCCGGGCCAGGGATGGGTCACGGGCGCCAGCATCACCAGGCCGGCAACGCGGCTTGCGTGATCGAGCGCCAGTCGCGCGCCGAGCGCGCCGCTCCAGGAATGCACGACGAAGATCGCACGATCGACTCCAAGCTTGCCGAGCGCCGCGTCAATCATCCGCGCCTGGATGTCCGGTGTCGAATCCTGCCGGCGCGCGCGCGTGCTCCAGCCATGGCCCGGACGGTCGATCAGGATGACACGATGCTGCTTGGCCAGGAGATCGCCGAGCGGATGCCGCATCACTTCGAGGTTCGAGCTCGCACCGTGCAGCATCACGATCGGCAGGCCCGCATCGCGCGGGCCGATGTCGACGACGTGGAGCACAGCGCCATCAACCTCGATCATCCGGCCCTGGGGCGGAAAGGCGCGTTGCACCGCGAGAACGCCGGCCTGCGTGACCAGCGCCAGCAGCACCAGCGCCGTCACGGCTGACATCATGATCATGGAGAGAGTCCGGGCAATCCAGGGCACATCACAGTTACGGGTTGGGCAGGCGGTAGTTTCGCTCAAGGTGGCTCAGCGCTTCCACCGGAAATGCCGCCCTGTGGATATGTGCATAATTGCCGAACTAAAAAACTCAATGGAATCAATAGTTATATCCGGCACCTACAAGCCCCGGACCAGCTTCATGCAGTCGTCATCGCACCTTCCTTATAATCGCCACGGTCGGTTCCGCCATTGAGATCCGGATGGGGGCCGATCCCTCCTCGCAACCTCAGGGAACGCGGGAAAGACCGGCAGAATTGTCCTGGTTTGAACCGGAGGATTTTTCGATGAGCTTCAGATCGAATGACACCGCAATCGACGAGATCGTCGCGAGTTGCAACGGCGACCTGCGCGGGGCCGTGCGGGCGCTGCTCCTGATCAACGAGCATCTCGAGGCGGAACTGGCAAAGGCTTACGCCGCAGCGGTCGATCATGGTCTTGCGGAACGCGGCGGCAGCGTCCTGCACTAAAGCGAAGGTTAGCCCGCGCCGTCCTCGGCCTTTTGCTCGTCGGGCGTGGGCGCGGGACAAGCGCGGATGGTCGAGCGGGCAAGCCTGGCATCGGACTTGGACTTGTAAGGACCGTCGCCAAACCAGACGTCGCCGTCGATGACTGGATTGCTGGTCACGATGTTGCATTTTCCGGTGGCGCGATTGCCGACCACCCAGAACAGTCCGTCGGCAAGGCTCATCGTCCCCGACGCCAGCAGCAAGCTACAAGCAAAGATCAAACGCTTCATGGCTTTTGCTCCTGCCATGCAGGTAAACCCGCGGCAGCGGCGACAATAGTCCTTGCGACATAGCGCTTTTGATCGTGGTTAATCGCATCGCGCCGCGACCGTTCGAAAAATGATCGACTTATCGACTAGATGTCGCGGCCTTCGACCTTCTCGGTCAAGGCCTTCACCTGCTCGGGGATTTTCTCGAGGTGCGGATTGACGGCGAGCGCCTTGCGGTAGGCCTCGAGCGCGCGCTTCTCGTCGCCGACGTCCTGCATGATCATGCCAAGCCCCGCGAGCGCGCCGAAATGTCGGGGCTCCCGGATCAGCACCTCGCGGATGTCGGCGAGCGAGCGGGCATAATCGTTCTGCATGTAATAGAGCGTGGCGCGCCGATTCCAGGCTTCGGTGTAGTCGGGGCGGAGCTTGATGACCGAATCCAGCAGCTTGATCGCGATGTCGATCTTCTGCGCATCGACGGCAGCCTTGGCCCGCGCCATCAGGAGAGCGGCGGTGTCGCTCGGCGTCTGGATCCAGATCGCCCAGATCCGCGCCTCGACGTGCTTGGCGCTGACATCGTCAGGCGCAGCCTTCAGCGCGCCGAACAGGAAATCGAGATTCTTGGTGCGGTCGGCCTTGGGCAACTTGGCCGGCGGCTCCGGCAGCTTCTTCTGCTGCTTCGCCGGCGGGGCCGGATCACCCTGCGCCAGCGCCGGCGCGAGGCCGGCGGCTCCGAGAACCAGGGCCAGACACAGCGTGCGTGCGAAAGGGAATCTCATTGCCATGGTGAAAGTCTAAACGCGCAAAGCCGCCCTTGCATAGCAGGGGCGGCGTCAAACTCGTGTGAGACCGTGGTCTTGCGGGAGCGCGCGGTGAGGCGTCCGGCAGGGCAAACTCAGCCCTGACGAGCCTTGAAGCGGCGCTGCACCTTGTTGATCACATAGACCCGGCCCTTGCGGCGGACCAGGCGGTTGGCGCGATGGCGACCGCGCAGCGACTTCAACGAGTTACGGACCTTCATGGCAGAATCCTGAACGTTCGAAAGGCCGTGTTCGGCACTACCGTTTCGGCACGCGCGAATGTGGCAAAATGAGATCTTTCCCGCTGGCGGACCGGCCGCCCGGGATGGGGCGGTTCTTAAGGCATGGCGGGAGGTCATGTCAATGTTAACTGCCCGGTTCCGAACCGGCAAATTCGTGAAAACAACCCCATGCACAGTAGAAACGGCCGGATCGGCCCGATCTATCCATTCGCAGCCAAGCACGGCAAGGACTTTTGCGGGCTACCGTTTTGCCTCCGCAACGCCTTGCCAAATTCGTTATATCATATAATCAATTTGACAACCCGTCGGGAGGACACCAATGCCGAAGCTGAAGCTGCCTGATATCGATGATGTCGTCGCCATCGACATCCACACCCATGCCGAGGAGCCCTGCGGCACCCATGCCGACGACGGCTACGACGATTTCCAGGCGCAGATGGCCGACTATTTCAAGTCGCCGCACAAGCATCCGCCGACCGTGCCGGAGACCGCGGCCTACTACCGCTCCAAGAACATCGCCGCGGTGATCTTCCCGGTCGATGCCGAACGCGAGACCGGCTTCCGCCGCTACAAGAATGAGGAGATGCTGGAGATCGCCTCCGACCATCTCGACGTCCTCATCCCCTTCGTCTCGATCGATCCGCACAAGGGCAAGCTCGGCGTGCGTGAGGCGCGCAAGCTGATCGAGGACTACGGCGTGCGCGGCTTCAAATTCCACCCGACCATGCAGGGCTTCTACGCCAATGACCGCATGGCCTATCCGCTCTACGAAGAGATCAACAATGGCGGCGCGATCGCGCTGTTCCACACCGGCCAGACCGGCGTCGGCTCGGGCATGCCCGGCGGCATGGGCATGCGGCTGAAATATTCCAACCCGATGTACATGGACGACGTCGCGGCTGATTTCCCCGACCTCAAGATCATCCTGGCCCACCCCTCCTTCCCCTGGCAGGAAGAGGCGCTGTCGGTCGCGACCCACAAGCCGAACGTCTATATCGACCTCTCCGGCTGGTCGCCAAAGTATTTCCCGCCGATCCTGGTGCGCTACATCAACTCGATCCTGCAGGACAAGATGCTGTTCGGCTCGGACTGGCCGGTGATCACGCCGGATCGCTGGCTGGCCGACTTCGCCAAGCTCGACATCCGCGACGAAATCCGGCCAAAAGTGTTGAAGGCCAACGCGCGCAAGATTCTGGGGATATAAAGAGCGGCCCACAATCAGCGGCAGCCAGGCGAGATGTTGATCGATGTTGACCCTCGCTAAGATCGCTGTCGTCACGGGCATTCTCCTGATGGGACAGGCCCTCGCCTGTCCCCAAGCTCTGGCTCAATCGAACAGCACGATCGTCGAGATCGAAACGCCGCTGGCGAGTGCGCATCCACTGCAGGGTTACCTGAGGCGACCGAATGGCGCCGGCACGTGGCCGGCCGTCATCCTGCTGCACAGCTGCAATGGCAGTTGGCAACGCATCGACGAACGCTGGGGCAAGCGGATCGCCGGCTGGGGCTATGTCACGCTTTCGGTCGACAGTTTCGGGCCGCGCGGCATCAAGACCGGGTGTCGCGACCGGCCATCAGCCGATTTTACGTCGGACGCGACTCATGCCCTGAATTTTCTGGCAGGCCAGTCGTCGGTTGACGCTGCACGCATCGCCGTCGTTGGGTTCGCGTGGGGTGGCTTCTCCTCCCTCACCTCCGTCGAGCGGGTCACGATCCCGCAGGGCGCACCGAACAAGTTCGGCGCCGCAGCCGCGTTCTGCCCACCTTGCGCAAGTCTGAAGGGAGACATGACCGTTCCGACGCTCATCCTCACCGGTGCACGCGACGAAGTGAATTCAGCGGATGAGTGCCTCAAGCTTGTGTCGGGCCGCAGCAGTTGGGGGATATCACGACAGGCAAACCAGGGAGTTCCGATTCAGCTCGTTGTCTATCCCGACGCCCATCACGGGTTTGATGCGCCTAAGCTCGAAAGCCCACATCGGGATCGCAACATCATTTCGAGTTCAACCAAGCGGCGACAGATCAAGCGGCCCGGGATCTACACACGTTTCTGGATGCAACAATCGGCAGAGATGCCCAATCCAAATAGCGATCAAAGGCCGTCGCCTTCGACGCCTTTGGGACGCTGTAGGACATCCGATCGGTTGCGGAGGAGGATGCGTTTCCGAGCTACGGCGAGATCATCACACAAGTCCGGCAGATCAAGCAGCTCCAATACATATGGTTGCGCTCCCTGATGGCGGCGTAGCGTGCGATCAGTTCACGCTTGCCAGATAGCCCGCCAGAATTGTCCGGCTTTGGCTGAGCGTCTCGATGCGCTCGTCGATCAGGCCGACCTGCTGGGCCAGTATTCTTCGCAGCTCGTTGCATGGCGTGAAGGCGGGATCGTTGTTGCGCACGCACGGTAGCAAGCGCTGGATCGTTTCGAGCGTCATCCCGGCCGCGCCAAGCATTTTGATCCGCCGCACGGTTTGCTCTTCCTCCGGGCCATAATCGCGGTAACCGGACTCGGTCCGCAACGGCGCAAGCAGTCCTTCGGCCTCGTAGTAACGCAGCATTCGGACGCTGACGCCCGTCCTCCGGGAGAGCTCGCCAATTTTCATCTGAAAACCTCTTGACCCTTACAGCGCTGTCAGACCCTACAGGCGGTGTTCATCCAAGTCATGCCGCTTGTGAAGGGAGCAACGATGAAAACCTACCATTTGAATAGCCATGCCGATGCGGGCCGCCTTGTGCGAGCTGACGTCAGCAAGCCCGAACCCGCTAACGGTGAGGTTCGCATCCGGGTCGAAGCGGTCAGTCTGAACTACCGCGACCTCCTGATCCTCGACCGCGCAGGCCAAAACAAGCTTGACGGCCGCGTGCCGCTCTCCGATGGCGCAGGCGTCGTTGACGCCATCGGCTCCAACGTCGCGCAATGGCAGCCCGGAGACCGCGTCGCCGCATCGTTCTTTCGCGATTGGGTCTCGGGACCGTTCAAGTCCAGGTATGTTCCGTCATCCCTCGGTGGCAACACGATGGACGGAATGCTGGCAGAGTATGTCGTGCTGCCGGCAAATGCGCTCGTCCCCGTGCCGCCGCATTTGTCCTCGGTCGAAGCCGCGACCTTGCCTTGTGCCGGCGTCACGGCTTTCCATGGCCTCATCGCTCGCGGTGGGATGGGCAAAGGCGCCACGCTGCTGGTCCAGGGAACAGGCGGCGTCGCGCTGTTCGGACTTCAATTCGCGGCAGCGCTCGGCGCGCGCGCGATCGTGATCTCCTCCTCGGATGAGAAGCTCGCCCGTGCCAAGGCGCTGGGTGGCTCGATCCTCATCAACTACCGCGACACGCCTGACTGGGATGTCGCTTTGATGAAAGCCACGGATGGCGAAGGCGCCGGTCACATTCTCGAACTCGGCGGTCCCGGCACCTATGACCGATCGCTGCGATCGGTCGCATCAGGCGGCAAGATCGTTCAAATCGGCGTTTTGACAGGGTTCGGCCCCAAGCCCGACCTCGCGCGCCTGCAGTGGGAGAATGCCGATATCATTGGCGTTACCGTCGGATCGGTCGAGCATTTCACAGCGATGAACCGCTTCCTGACCGAACATGCGATCCACCCGATCGTCGATCGGGTCTACCGCTTCGACGAAGTCCCCGAAGCCTATGCTCATCTTCGGAGCGGCTCACATTTCGGTAAGATCGTCGTGAAGCTCTAGGGGCCAAAAGCGTCGCAAGGCAAGGTGCTCACTTCGACTTTCCCGCTTGGATCGACATCGCATCGCCTTGTATAGTCCCTGCGACTGCAACGATCCCGGAGGACCGGCCTATGACCATCAAAGCCGTCGTCTTCGACGCCTACGGAACGCTCTACGACATCCAGTCGGTCGCTGAGATCACCGAGGACGCGTTTCCGGGCTACGGCGAGATCATCACGCAGGTCTGGCGGATCAAGCAGCTCGAATACACCTGGATGCGCTCGCTGATGCGGCGCTACCAGGATTTTTCTGCCGTCACGCGCGACTCGCTGGCCTATACGCTGCGCGTGCTCGGGCTTGCCTATGAGAACGAGGCCTTCGAGCGCGTCATCGAGAAGTACCTGCATCTCGATCTCTATTCCGACGCGACGGCAGCGCTCGCGGCGCTCAAGCCGAGAAAGCTTGCCATCCTCTCCAATGGCAGCCCGGACATGCTGAATGCGCTGGTGCGCAATTCCGGCCTCGACCGGCTGCTCGATGCCACCATCAGCGTCGATGCGAAGAAGATCTTCAAGCCGAGCCCGCAGGCCTATGAGCTGATCGGCGAGGCGCTCGGTACTGCACCGGATGAGGTGCTGTTCGTCTCCTCCAATCCCTGGGACGTGGCCGGTGCGAAAGCGTTCGGGCTCAACGTTGCCTGGATCGAGCGGGTGACGCCGGAGGCCATGGCGCTGGCTTGCGTCGAGAACGAACTCGTGGCACCGCTGACCATGTTCAAGGCGATCCGCACCCAGATGGACGAACTCGGCTTCGCACCGGACCATCGCGTCCGTTCGCTCTCGGAACTGCCCGGGATCATCCCTGGATGACCCGGGCGTCGCCGCCCGCCCGTAAGACTGGAATGAGCTGACTGGAATGAGCCTGGAATCCGTTCGCGCCTTCTTCGCCGAGAAAGCCCCCGACATTTCCGTCATGGAATCCCCGATCAGCTCGGCGACCGTGACGCTGGCTGCGGAAGCCTATGGCGTCGAGCCCGGTATGATCGCCAAGACGCTGTCGCTGCGGATCGGCGAGCGCGTGATTCTGATCGTCACCGCCGGCACCTCGCGGATGGACAACAAGAAGGTCAAGGCTGCGTTCGGCGGCAAGCCGAAGATGCTGGGGCTGGAAGAGGTCGCCGAGATCACCGGTCACGAGGTCGGCGGCGTCTGCCCTTTCGGGCTGAGATCACCGCTGCCGGTCTATTGCGACGTGTCGTTGAAGGCATTCGACGTCGTGGTGCCGGCCGCGGGCTCGACCCACAGCGCCGTGCGCATTACGCCGGAGCGGATGGCCGAGCTGACTGCGGCTGAGTGGGTCGACGTCTGCGAGGTCAGGCCGTAAGGCGGCGACGGCGCGGACCGATGCCTGATGCATTTGCCGGTCAGGGAGGCTAGCATAGGGACGATGACCGACGACAAGGTGAAACGACGACTGACCACCGTGCTGTGCGCCGATGTGCACGGCTATTCCCGCCTCATGGAGGCAGACGAGACGGGAACGCTGGAGACGCTCCGCCGCTACCGCATTTCCTTTGCGGGATTGGTCGAGCGTCATGACGGCCGCATCGTGAATACCTGGGGCGATGCAATCATCGCCGAGTTCGCCAGCGTCGTCGAGGCCGTACAATGCGCGGTCGAGATTCAGCAGGAAATTTCCAATCAGGATTCGGACCCGCCTCGCGCGCACCCGATGCGGTTTCGCATCGGCATCAACCTCGGCGATGTGATGGTTGATGGCACCGACATCTATGGCGACGGGGTCAATATCGCGTCGCGGCTGCAAGAACTCGCCGACCCCGGCGGCGTTGTGATCTCGAGCTCGGTCTACGATCAGGTGCACAACAAACTATCCGTTGGCTTCGACTGTCTCGGCCAGCGCCCCCTGAAGAACATTGCGCCCCTGACCAGTTATCGGCTGACCCTCGGCGGCCGGACCGCCGGGCCAGGGAGCTTCCCGAGCGAAGAAAGCCCGACTCTCCGGGAGACAGCGCGTCCTCCGCGGATCGGCAGGCATGAGCCATCCTCGTCGACGAATGTCGTCTCGGATTGGCTGGCGAAGCTGCCCCGCCCGGTTGCAGCGGCCCTCACGGTGTCGGCCTTTTTAATTCTGATCAATCTGTTCACTAACGCGCATAGAATCTGGTTCCATTGGCCGGTCGCCGTATTGCTCTTCGGTGCCCTCTTGCGGATGGCGCTTCGACATCGACCTGAGTCAGACAGCAAGGGCGAGCGCTGAACGGGGCGGTACGACCGCATCTTCGCGCCGACAGCCAGCGCTAATCGTCGTCATCGTCATACGGCCGCGGCTGCACCTGCTGAGGTGGTGGTGGCGGCACGGCGTTGTAGCGCGGCGGCAGAGCCCGATTGCGCGGAACCTGCTGCTGCGACTGCATCTGATTGTTCGACTGAAACACCGCGCGGCATCCGCTCGATAATTGCGGCGTATTCTGCTGCAGGCAGGCCACGATACGGTTCTCGTCAGGAATCTGGTCGCTGCACAGGCGCCACACGTCGGGCGTACAGGCCATTTGTTGTTCCAGCGTGCCGCGATGCTCTTGCGCGAATGCAGCACCCGGCGCCGCGATGCCGCCGATCGAAAGTGCAACACTGAGCGCGATCTGCCCTGTCCGCATGTGCTCGTCCTTCTCAATCCCGCCAATTCTCGTCAATCAATGAGGCGGGAGAAGGTTTCTTGCCGAACAACAAGACGTGAAAGCGAGAATTTGCCTGGAACTTATTCGACCCGTCCGATCTTCTTCACCGCCGTGATCAGCCGCGCGCTGTCGGTCGCCACGAAGTCGGAGAATGCCGGCGCCGCGGAACGGCACGTGCAGCAGTTTGATATCGGCACTGTTGGCAAACATCTCCATCGCCAGGCCGGTTGGGGTAATGCGGCCCGCAACAACGGCAATGCATCAACGGCGCGACGATCGACAAGAACAGGTTGTTTACGAAGCATTATCCATGTTCGCCCCGCTCCGGAACGCATCCCTGCATCCTCCGTTGCCCTGCCGGGGGAGTGTGCGGAGGGAGTGCGTTATGGGAAAATTCGCGACCATCGACGTCGCGCTGGACGAGATGCTGGTGAACCTCGCAGCGATCGTCCTGCGGCTTTCAAAGCCCGACGTCACGTGTACGCCGGAAGCGCGGCACGCCCTGGCGCAATCGGTCCATCAATACGCAGTGTGCGCGGCGCGCTCGACCGACCCGCGTGTTCAGGAATTGAAGTCGCAGCTGGAGGAAACGGTGAAGCCCAGCTTGCGCATTGTCGCAATCGACGGGGTGAAGGTGTCGTAGCGAGAGGTGGTGGGCACGGCGCAAGAGCGCCTTTGCCCACCCTACGAGAGTTGTTCAGGACCATCGACCAGCGAGGTCTCGTAGGGTGGGCAAAGCGAAGCGTGCCCACGATCACTCGCCGAAAAATGCCCCGCAATATCCCGCATGTCGCCTCCCCAATCCAGGGGAAGTGTGCCGTTGTCGACGTAGCGGTGGAAGCTGCTAAGCGACCAATCGCACACGCGCGGGACAAGACCGTGCTTCACGGGATTGAAATGAATGTAATCGACGTGGCGCTCCAAATCCGCGTCATCGCGGATTGCGTGCTCCCAGTAGCGGCGCTGCCAAATTCCCTTTTCGCGCTTCTTCAATTTGCTCATTGAAGGCGGGCCAGCCTCCAAGCCGCGCGAAAAGCCGGCTTTGATCAGATTCCAACGCAATGAAAAGTCAATGTTCCCCTCCGGCAGGGTCCAAATCGCGTGGAGATGGTCAGGCAAGATACAAATTGCGACCGTTTCGAATGGCCGGCGTTGAAAGACGGTTCGATAGATTCGTCTCAGGCGATCAGCTTGGTCGACGAGCAGGGTGCTCGACCGATCTGCGAGCACGACAGTGAAGAAGAACATCTTGCCTTGTGCTCGCCGATACCGAGACAATTGCGATCTCCCTCAGGCGAAGGCGTGGGCACGCTTCGCTTTGCCCACCCTACGACAGCTTGCGAAGACGATAGACTAGCGAGATCTCGTAGGGTGGGCAAAGGCGCAAAGCGCCGTGCCCACGCAGTGATCTACCCCGCCTTCCCGCCTTTCTTCGGCCGCCGCTTGCAGGTGCCCGGCAGCTTTGCTGCGAGAAAATCGCCGAGCGCTTCAACGCGCGCGGGGCGCGGGCCGCCGGGTGGGGTTACGAGGTGCACGGCGCCTTCGGCCTGCTTCCAGTCCTTCAGGATCACTTCGACGGCGCCGGAGGAGATGGCATCGCCGACGATGAATTCGGGCAACTCGGCGATGCCGAGGCCGGCGATCAGGGCCGGCATCACGGCTTCGCCATTGTTGACGCGAAGCTGGCCACCGGGGCGGACGCTGGCCTGCTCGCCGGCCGAATTGGTGTAGTGCCAGACGTTCGGCGTGGAGAGATAGGCGTAGCTGAAGCATTTGTGCTCGGCGAGATGCATCGGATGCGTCGGCCGGCCATGCTTCTTGAGATAGGACGGCGCGGCCACCGTGAAGCGTGGCATGGTGAAGAGCCGTCGCGCGATCAGTGAAGAGTCCGGCAGCCGCGCGATCCGCACCGCCATGTCAAAGCCTTCGCCGATGAGATCAACGGTCGCATCGCTCAAATGCAGGTCGACCGAGACCTCCGGATAGGTCTCGAAAAACTCCGGCAGCAACGGCGCCACCGCCTTGATCCCGAACGTCATGGGCACCGCGAGCCGCACCAGGCCGCGCGGCGCCACCGATTGCGCCAGCGCCTCGTTCTCGGCCGCCTCACCGTCGGCGAGCAGGCGCGTCGCGCGATCGGCAAGCTTGTGCCCGGCATCGGTCAGCGCGAGCCGGCGCGAGGTGCGGTTGAACAGGCGGGCGCCGAGCCGCTCCTCCAGCCGGGTCACGGCCTTCGACACCGTGGCCTTGGACATTGCTAGCTCGCTCGCAGCCCCCGCAAACGACCGTAATTCCACGACTTTTGCGAAGATCGCGAGCGCCTCGAAATCGGGCAGATTTGCCATGCAACCGATCCAATCAGGATATTTAAGGAAACAATGTGTTTCGACAGTTTCTATTTCTATACCACAAGCGGAGGCTTATCCAAGGGTCATCGGAAGTTCAGGACTGGAGAAATCCAAATGACCAAGAAGCTCTCAGGCAAGGTTGCCCTCGTCACCGGCGGCTCGCGCGGCATCGGCGCAGCCTCGGCCCGCGCTCTCGCAGATGAAGGCGCGGCCGTCGCCATCAGCTACGTCGCTTCGCCCGAGAAGGCCGAAGCTGTCGTCACCGAATTGAAGGCCAAGGGGGTCAAGGCCCGCGCCTTTAGGGCCGACCAGGCCTCCGCCAAGGACGTGACGAAACTCGTCAACGACGTCGCCAAGGAGTTCGGCCATCTCGACATCCTCGTCAACAATGCCGGTGTCGCCAATGGCGGCGCGATCGACGACGCGAATGCAGATACGGCTGCGCTGGAGCGGCAGGACCAGGTCAACGTGCATGGCGTGATCGCGGCGATCCGTGCTGCCTCGCAGTTGATGGGTGAAGGCGGCCGCATCGTCACCGTCGGATCCATGCTCGCCGACCGCGCCTCGTTCCCCGGCCTTGCCGACTACGTCGCCACCAAGGCGGCCGTGGTCGGTTACACCAAGGGCGCGGCGCGTGACCTCGGTCCGCGCGGCATCACCGTGAACGTGGTGCAGCCCGGTTCGATCGACACCGATATGAACCCGAAGGATGGCGGCGAGTTCGCGGAGACCCAGCGCAAGCAGCACGCGCTGCAGCGCTTCGGCCGGCCTGAGGAAGTCGCAGCCGGCGTGGTCTTCCTTGCGAGCCCCGAAGCCTCCTTCGTCACCGGCACCGTGCTCAATGTCGACGGCGGGTTTGGTGCCTGATCAAGGCGCCAACCCACTCACACAAGGATTACGCAAATGATCGAACTCAGACCGTTTAATAAACTCGGCGGCGCCGATCACGGCTGGCTGAAAGCAAAACATCATTTCTCCTTCGCAAGCCATTATGACCCGAACAACATGGGCCATGGCGTCTTGCGAGTGTGGAACGACGACGAGATCGCGCCGAATACCGGCTTTCCCGCCCATCCCCACGCCAACATGGAAATCATCACCTATGTGCGTGAAGGCGCGATCACCCATCAGGACAGTCTCGGCAACGAGGGCCGCACTGAAGCCGGCGACGTGCAGGTGATGAGCGCCGGCAGCGGCATCCGCCACTCCGAGTACAATCTCGAGCCGACGCAGACCCGGATCTTCCAGATCTGGATCGAGCCGACGCTGCGCGGGGGACAGCCGACCTGGGGCTCGAAACCGTTTCCGAAGGCGGATCGCTCCGGCAAGCTCGTCACCATCGCGAGCGGGATCGAAGGTGATACCGACGCGCTGCCGATCCGCGCCGATGCGCGGGTGCTCGCCACCACGCTGAAGGCCGGCGAGAGCGCTGAGTACGAGCCGAACAAGTCACGGAACCTCTATCTGGTGCCGGCGGCAGGCGCGGTCGAGATCAACGGCGTGCGCGTCAACGCCCGCGATGGCGCCGCGATCCGCGACGAGGCCAGGCTGACAATCACCGCGCTGGAAGATTCCGAGCTCGTGCTCGTCGATGCGGCGTAAGCGCCGCTCACACAACAACGTCCATCAGATCCCAACGGAGACCATCATGACCAAAGTTCTCGTCCTGTATTATTCGGCCTATGGCCACATCGAAGCGATGGCCAATGCCGTCGCTGAAGGCGCCCGCGAGGCCGGCGCCACCGTCGACATCAAGCGCGTGCCCGAGCTGGTGCCCGCCGAGGTCGCCAAGGCCTCGTATTACAAGGTCGACCAGGCGGCCCCGGTCGCTGAGATCGCGGACCTCGCGAATTACGACGCGATCATCGTCGGCACCGGCACCCGCTTCGGCCGCATGGCCTCGCAGATGGCGAACTTCCTCGACCAGGCCGGCGGGCTCTGGGCCAAGGGCGCATTGCACGGCAAGGTCGGCGGCGCCTTCACCGCAACCGCGACCCAGCATGGCGGCCAGGAGACGACGCTGTTCTCGATCATCACCAATCTCCTGCATTTCGGCATGACGGTGGTTGGCCTGAACTACGGCTTCGCCGGCCAGATGAAGCTCGATGAAGTGACCGGCGGTTCGCCCTATGGCGCGACCACGATCACTGGCGGCGACGGCAGCCGCCAGCCCAGCGCCAATGAGCTGGCCGGCGCGCGCTATCAGGGGCGCCAGATCGCGGAGGCCGCCAAGAAGCTTAATGGCTGAGCTTCACGCCTAAGCTTCGCAACCGGTTGCGATTGGGGTGGCGGTCCCTTGTGAGAACGCCACCCCATGAGGCCTTAGGCCTGCGTGATGTCCGCGTGTGCCGGGATGCTGACCGCCGGCGCAGATGCGGGCGCTGTTGAAAGCCACCAGCCGTCGCCGGCGAACCAGCAGGTGTCGTCGGGCGCGTCCCCCCGTCGCAACGACTGCACGCTCTCCCAACCCTTGGCGAATGCCTCGGCCAATCGCCTTCCGGCCTCCGCATCCTGAAGTCCCGCGCAGCCGATGAACTGGGCCCGGCCCAAGAATTTCGCCGGCCAGACCGTCCCCTGCTCCGGGCGCGTGATCATCAACATGCCGCCGAGCACGCCCTCCGGCGCCAGCGGAAACATCAGCCGGCCGCCGGGCCGCAACGCCGCCAGCCATTCCGTGGCCGGCTGTGCCGCGCCCGCGCAGACATAAATCACGTCGACATCAGGCAAATCGGATGCAATGCCCGAGCGCTCGCGCAGCTCGACCGTGGCGATGTCCTTCAGATTCTCGCGTGCAAGCCCCGCCAGGCGCTCGTCGATCTCATAGGCATAGACGCGGCCATTGGGACCGGCGAGTTCGGCGAGAATGGCGGTGTAATAGCCGGTGCCCGCACCGATCTGCAGCACGGTCTCGCCTTCCCTGACGCCGCAGCCGCTCAGCCAATAAGCGTGCGCGCCGGGCATGCCGATGTTGACGCCACGCTCGGGATCCAGCGCCAGCAGCGCGTTCTGATAGAGAAAGGCTGGATCGTCATCAGGCGTCACGACGTAAGCGTGGCCGCCGAACGAGATCGACCACGGCCCGGGTCCGGCGAAGGGTTCGCGCCTCACGTTGCGAAAGGCCTGCGCGATACGCGGGTCTGTCGTCTTGGCCGCAGCGCAAATCAACTGCGCGAAGAATGCACGAAATTTTTCCGATCTATCGTCCATGTCGCCTCCTGGCGGAACGACGATAGCACAATCACTGCGATATTCGAGTGACCCTGCAACCCGCGAGCGTCGGTCGCTCTAGCGCGTGCCCTTGCCAATCACCCGCGCAGCGATCGCGGCGAGCTTCGGATGGCGGCGCAAGCCTTGTGCAGCATGGTCGCGCAGGACATAGGGCAGCCCGCGCCAGGACAGGGCGACGCTGACATCGGTCAGGGCGACCTGCTCGGCGCCGAAGCGGCGCTTGTAATCGTGATTGCCGATGCTGAGATCGAAGCGCCGCACGCCTTGCGCATGCAACGCCGCCATGGTGCGTTCGGTCACGAGCAGCCCCGGCGAGCAGTTCGCCCATTGCTTGCCGGCATGGCCGATCCGCAGCAAATAATAGGTCGCGCCGTATCTGACGCCGAGCGTGGTCGCGACGATGCCCTCGTCGCAGACCAGCGCTGAGATCACCGCATAGCCTTCCGCAACACCCTGCCGGGCCACGTCGCGGTAGAACCCGGCATAAGCCTCGTCGTTGAGGACGAACCGCGAGCCGAGCTTCTGCATGCGCTCCTGCTGTTGGACGTCCATCACGTCGAGAAGCTCGTGCGCGCGCGCAACGTCCGTGGCGATCTCGAACCGCGCGCCGGCATGACGGCTGAACACGCGCCAGCATCGCGGCATCTGCATGCGCTTGATCGAGGCCTGATAGTCCGCATAGTCGTCGCCGGTCAGAACGAGATTGCCGTTGAGCGAGCAGGAGCCGGAACGGCCGAGCGACACCAGCGGGTTCGGCCTGGCGCCGACATAGGCCGGCAACTTCTTCAGGCGCAGCAGATCGAAGCCATCAGGCAAGGCGCGCAAGGCCCCGACCAGCGCCGCGCTGATCGCTTGCGCGCCGGTCGCATCGAACGTCGCATCACAGGCCAGGATCGGAGCGTTGTTGTCGGAGACACCGAGATCGGCAAACTCGACGACGCGGATGCCGCGCCTGACGTGGCTGAACATCGGCACCATCGCGATGTCCTTGCCGCTCGTCGTATCGGTGATGATCGCGATCAGTGGTGCTACGCCATGAAAGGCATCGTACCAGGCATTGAGCCAGTAACCATGCTGAAACGCGGTGCGATGGCCGGCACTCAGGCGCAATGCGGCCTGTCCCCAGTCACGCAAGAAATCGACTGAGATTCCTGACGTGCTGGACACCCGACTATCTAGTTGCTCGAGGCTGAGAAACGCCATTCGCTGGGCATACATTTACTGAACGTTCCCAGATAGATTATCTTTTGCCGCAGACCACAAGTTACGTCGCTGCTTATCGTTAAGCCGATACCGGCAGCAGCGCGCAATGTCCCGATATGGAACGCCCGGCTGCGACAAGCTGTCACCCGCCGGGTTCCATTCGCGAGACGCATTGGAATCTGGCCAGGAAGTGCAGTCCGGCCACGGCAAGCACGAACATGAACCAGACCGGATTCTGCCGTTCGAGCAGAAAGGTCTCGGTCGTGCCGAAATACAGCCCGAACAGCCAGATGGTCAGGAACAGCTTGCCCAGTGCGTTGCTGCGGTTGTGAGCCTGGGTCTCCTGAAAATTGCGAAGCGGCGCGAGAACGAAGATGAGAACGACCAGCAGCAGGCCCGGCAGGCCAATGGTGACGGCAAGGTCGAGATAGCTGTTATGGCTGTGTGCCGCGGTCACCGCCCATTCGGAGCCCTTGGCCGTCTGCCGTTCGGTGACGTCATCCCAGAACGCCGCATAACCGTGGCCAATGATCGGCTTTTCCGCCACCGCTGCGAGCGCGAACTCCCAGATGTCGGAACGGCCGGTGAAGGTGGGATCGACCGGGAGCGCTCGCGTGATGCCGCCGAGCGCCGGGCTCATGACGCTGCCGACCGTCAGCAAATTCATCACGATCAGCGGCGCGAAACAGATGATCCGCTTCAGCCACAGGCTGCGCGTGACGTAGACGAGCGACGCCAGGGCATAAATGGCCAGGCACAACACCGACGATGTCTTGCCGCCGGTGAAGATCAGGAAGATGCCGGCCAGCAGCGCGATCGCCGGGCCCATCACGAAGGAGCCGACGGCAGAGAGGTAAATGCCGACATAGACCAGAATGGTCATCACCGGCGAGGCGACGTTCTTGTGGCCGAAGCTGCCGCGCCAGTCGCCGGCGAGCTGCGGCTCGGTGATGTCGAGTGCGCTGTGGATCGAATATTGCGGAGCCAAAAAGACGCCGAGAAAGCACAGCGCCAATAGCACCAGTGCGGCACCACCGAGACACTGATTGAAGCTCCGTTGCGTCGGCGGCAGCAGCGGCAGGATCACCGCGAGCGAGGTGACGCTTGCGGCGAGCACGAAGCGCTGGATCGACACCTCGCGGCTCTCGGAGAGAACGACGTTGATCAGCATCCAGCCGACGAGGCAGAGATGCAGCGGCGTCACCAGCGTCTTCAGCGAGGGCGCATCGGTGGTGAGAACAAGCATCACCCCAACTACGGCGAGCAGGCCGAAGGTGACGTAGTTCAGCGCCATGCGTCCGCCGACGACGGTGGCGACGTCCTCGCTACGCAGATCGGGGAACGGATCGAGCGTGATCATGACCAGCAGCAGAGCCACCACCACGACGAGGCAACGCGCCATCTGGACGACATTCAGCTTCGCAAGCTCGTCACGCAGCGCGTGACCGAGCGACCGGGCCTCGACGTCAGTCATGTCTGCGGCGCTGCGATCCATGCCTCAAGGCCGAATGCGGGACAAGGGGGGCCTCCGAGGTCTAACCCATCCCCGTTAACCATCCGTCAACCAGCATGCCGGAGGCGGCAGGTGCCCGCTGCTGCCGCGCGACGCTGCGTGCGATCTCGTAATATTGCAGCGCGCGCTCTTCCAGCGTGAGGTTGTCCATGATGTAGCCGCGTGGATCGAATTGGCCGGAGGTGCAGCCGGTCCAGAAATCAGTCCAGCGCCCCTCGAAGCCGGTGCGGTCGACGAATTTGAGACCGCAGCGATCGTCCCAATAGGGCACCGACGACACCGGCTCGAACTGCACGCGGTGTGGATAATAGTCGGGATCAGGCCACGGGCCGCCGGGATCCCAGGCGAACACCGGCACGCCGCTGGACAGGGCCTGCTGATAGGCAATGCCCTGGCTCTCGTTCTGGCACAGGAAGATCATCGCACGCGAACGCGCCAGCGCCGCCTGATAGTCTTCTTCCTTGTAGCTGCCGTAGCGCAACTCGGTGAAGGAGCGGCCTTCCTTGATCAGTCGCGCACGAACCGGCTCGACCAGCTCCGGCACGTAGCGGCCGCGATCCCAGCTGACCTTGTCGTAGAGGAGAACGTCGACGGTCTTGTCGCGCGGGCGCGACGGCGTCCACAGACCGGTATCAATGCCGACCGGCCAGGCTTCCGTCTCCGGCCAATGCGGCCGGTACATCTCGGCGTACCACGGACCGGGCACCACGACCTTCTTGACCGGAAGACGCTTGAACAGATCGGGATCGTCGAATGGATGATTGTGCGCGGCCACTCCGAGCAGAATCGGATTTTTCCACGCGAACTTGTCGAGCAGGAAGGTGCGGCCGATGATGCAGGCGACTTCTTCCGGATGCTTCGCGATGTAGCCGTAGTCGTTGATGCGATAGCGGATATCGAGTCGGTCGAGCCCGGCGCAAAGATTGAGGAAGACGCGCAGCTGTCCGCTCATGCGCGGCTCGCCGAACAGCATCTTGCGCGCCATGCGCCGCAGATGCCGGTCGCCGGCAAACCAGCGATCATCCTTGTCCTCGTAGAACAGGTTGAGGATCATATCGTCGGGATTGTAGTCGAACGTCTTTGCGGGCACTGGATCCATCCGCGGCAATCAGGCCTGCATTCTCGCATGAGACCGGCTGTCGCACCTCTCGAAAGCCGCTACAGGCTTAACGCCACAGGTTTAACGCTAATCTACGAAACCGCCGACACGACGGCCTTCGCATCAACGATTTGATCGTTATGTAGGTATCATCCGCGCCAGCCAGGACAAGCGGTTGCCGCCTTCGCCTGGTTAACAGATCATTAAAACGACGAGCCTTCGCTTGACCCTCGCCGACGCCATGCTCGATGCCCCGACCGACGCGCGCACGGCGACGCAGTCGGTCTCCGTCGTCATCCCGGCGAAAAATGCCGCGGCCTATATCGGTGAAACCATCGCAAGCGCGCTGACGCAAGGCGACGTTACCGAGATGATCGTGGTCGACGACGGCTCGACCGACGACACCGTGGCGATTGTCCGTGCCATCGGCGACCCGCGGCTCCGCCTGATGGCCAACGATGCCAGCGGCGTATCGGCCGCGCGAAACCTTGGCGCACGAAACTCGCGCGGGAACTGGTTGGTCTTCCTCGATGCGGATGATCGCCTGCGGCCCGGTGCGGTGACGACGCTGCTGACGGCGGCAAAGACCGCACTGCATGCGGTGCTGATCTATGGCGACTACAACACGATCGACAGTGCTGGATTGACGATCGGGAGGCGCGACCTGTTGAAAGGACGGCGCAAGCCCTCAGGCAATGTGCTGGAGCGCCTCGCCAGCGGCAATTTCATTGTCAATGGCGGCATCATGCTTGTACGCGCCGACGCATTCCGTGCAACCGGCGGCTTCGACGTCTCGCTCCGCTATTGCGAAGACTGGCATTGCTGGTGCCGCCTCGCAGCACTCGGCGAATTCGCCTATGTGCCGAAACTTCTGCTCGATTATCGCCTGCACACGGCCAACACCATGAACGCCGCGGTGCGGACGCCGCAGGATTTCTTCCCGGCGGTCGCGCGTATGTTCGACGACGAAATGATCCTGGCCAAGCTGCCGACCGGCGCAGCACCAAGGCTGCGGCAGGCGGCCGAAATCCATCTCGTGACCTATGCGGCGACGCAGGCGGTCCGTTTCGGGAGATATCGCGAGGCGCTTGCCTATCTCGGCATGGTTGGGCGGCGCTCGCTCAAGGCGATGCCGCGATCCACGATCAAGATCGCTCTGTCCTATTTCGGCATCTAACAGGCTGACCCAGGCGCGTCAGGAAACGATCTTCGACGCCTCATAGGGCTTCGGGTCGAAGCCGACGGCCGCGAGCGCAGAGCCGACCGCCACCAGTACGGGATGCATCGCGACGACGGCCTTCGATGACGTCAGCAGGCGAGCCGAGCGAACCAGCGACAGCGGCAGCCGACCGAGCATCTGCGCAAACACCCGCGTCCGCGCCGATGCGCCCTGCGCGGCCTTGATCTGCACACGGTAGTTGATGGCCCCGATGCGCAGGCTCCGCTTCACGATCCAGCCGAGGCTGGTGCGGCTTTGCGGCACGGTCTCGGTGATGACGGCCTCCGCCGTCCAGTGGAATGTCATGCCGGCATTGCGGCAGCGATAGAAGAAATCGCAGTCGCCGCCGCCGAGAAAGTTGAAGCTCAGATCGAACGCGGGACTGCCGAGCCGCTCGAACGCCGCGCGCGTGATCAGGCAATTGCCGCAGCCATAAATCAGCGGCACCGCACCGGTGTAGTCGTAAGCGGGACGGAAAGCGGGATGACGCGCAAGCCAGGGCTGGCTATCGTCATCGAACACCGGCAACACCGGCCCACCGACAACGTCGGAGCCGGTCGCCTCGGCGGTGCGAACCATCAGTTCGAGCCAGTCCGGCGAGGCGATCTCGTCGTCGTCGACCATCAGGAAGCGGGTTGCAGCGGGAAACAGCGCCTGCGCCGTCTCGAAGGCGGCGTTGATCGCCTGGCAATTGCCCTGTCGCTTCTCGACCAGGCAGACGCCCTGGAGCCTGCCGGAAGCGAGATACTCGGTGGCAACCGGCGTGCTTGCGCCCCCCGCCGCGTCGTTCTCGACCATGACCACGGCAAAGGAGCGCGGGGTGCGCTGGTTGACGAGCGAGTCCAGTGTCAGCCGCAGATGCTCGGGCCGGCGGAAGCAGGGAACGCAGACGACGATGCCGACCGACAGGTCAATGACGCGCGAGCTCGCGGCGATCTCCCGGTTGGGGTCGCGCACGGCATCGGAGATCCTGCTGGCGGACAAATCGGTCGGGATCAGTGTCATTGCGTTCTAGTTGCCTGAGATATGTTGAAAAAGCCCTGCGTCGTTTGTCCCGCGACGACACGGCCGCACGGGACAGATACGTCCCAGAATGGACGGCCTGCTCCAGCGCTCGAACTGCGCCGCGACGCTGATCTCCCGGCTACGACGCGTCCCATCATGCGCTTAACCGCTTTCGCGTGTTTTTCCTGCGGACTCCTGCGCGCATGATACTGCAATTTGCAGTCCATCACCCGCTAACGGCGCAACATGAACAATGCCGTAGTTAACGCATGGGCGCATTAACCCGACCGTAAGCACCGCGACCGGTGAAGGCTCGCGGCATCGGATTTGCACTTCGAGCACGAGAGATTTTTCCTGTAATTTGAGTCGAACAAGCGCGGTCAGAGAACATGAACAAGTCAGCCACGATCGATTTCGCGACAGCTACCAGCGCCAACGAGCCCACAAGTCCTGCGCACACCCAGGCACTGCTCGACCTCGTCGCCGGCGAGGCCCGGGACAGCCTGCTCGGCGTTCACGAGGTGCTGCGCCGCGAGCTTCCGCAAGGCCGGCTCGCGATCTACGAGGCCGGCGGCGGCTCTTCGAGCTTCTTGCCCATGGATGTGCTCGGCCGCAGCCACGTCACCGTCGTCGACATCGACGAAGACCAGGTCCGCAACAACACCTATGCCGACGAGGCGATCCTCGGCGACGTGCAGACCTATCGCTTCGGCCCAGAAACCTTCGACGTCGTGATCTGCTACAACGTGATCGAACACCTGCCCGACGTCGAGGCTGCGCTCCTGAACTTCCGCGATGCGCTCAAACGCGGCGGCATGATCCTGATCGGCGCGCCCAATCCCCGCTCGCTGTCCGGCGTCGTCACCAAGTACTCGCCGCACTGGTTTCATGTCTGGTTCTACCGCAACATCCGCGGCATCAAGACCGCCGGGCTGCCTGGCGAGGCGCCGTTCCCGACTTTCTTCCATCCGCTGGTGACGCTGTCGAAGCTCGAAGCGTTCGCGGCAGCCCATGGCCTCGAGACGATCTACCGCCGTGAGGTCGAGAGCCCGCGCTATCCCGAGATGCGTCAGCGCAAACCGCTGTTCGCCGCCCTCGTCGACGCCGGCGCTGCGCTGATGAACGCGGCGCTTCCGCGTGGCACCGACGTCCGCCGCGGCGACTATCACGTTATCCTGCAGAAGCGCTAACCGCCGTGCGCTCGCAGGTCGGCTATCACGTTGCGAAGCCGCACGCGCGTGCGCCACAAGGCGCGCACGGTAACGAACCGTTAATCACTGAGGGAGTGCTGCCGCCGAAGCGTCACAACGACGCGGCAGATGGCGGCCTGCGCTTAAACGCTTTGTTTGCCATTTCGGTGAATAGTCCCTCAATGAGTATGGTTAATTTTCCCTGTTGCGTTGATTGCGCACTTATATCCCCGGTGCGAGGCGTAAAGCGAAGAGTAACCCCTCAGCCCGCGGCCGTTGGAATGAAAGCTGCGGATTATGCTTGATTATAACCAGCCAATCGAACGGGCCAGACATCCGACCATGTCGGAGGCCCCGCAGCGGACATCCGAGGCCAGCTTCAACGTGCTGGAGCTCGTCAACCTGCTATGGCGGCGCAAGATTGCGATCGCCTCCGCGGCGCTGATCGGTGCGTGCCTCGCCGTCACTGTCGGCAAGAGCCTGACGCCCCGCTACACCGCGACCGCACAGCTTTATGTCGATCCGCGCGAGCTTCAGCTGGTCGATCGCGAGCTCACGCCGCGCGCGCAGGACGTCTCCGGCATGTCCATGGTGGTGGAGAGCCAGGCGCGCCTGATCACCTCCAACAGCGTGCTGTTGCGGGTGATCGAGCAGGCCAATCTCGACAAGGATCCGGAATTCGGCGGCGGTGGCGACGGCAAGAGCCTGATGTCGTCGCTGTTCGGCCTAATCGGCCTCCAGCTCCGCGCGCCCGCCGCCGCAGACGGCAAGGAAGTGCAGCTAGCTGCGCTCGAGGCGCTGAACAGGCACATCACGATCCGCAAGACCGAGAAGAGCTTCATCGTCGACATCGAGGTCTGGTCGACCGATCCCGCGAAAGCGGCGATGCTCGCCAACACCCTGACCAGCGCTTACCTCACCGAGTCCCGCAGCTCGCAGGCCCTGGCAGCGCGGCGCGCGACGAGCGAATTGTCCGGCCGACTGAAGGAGCTGCGCGAGCGGCTGCGCAACGCCGAGACCACGCTTGCCACCTACAAGGCCCAGAACAATTTCGTTGGCACCCAGGACTCGCTGATCTCTGATCAGCAGCTCTCCTCCAGCAACCAGCGACTGTCCGCAGCCCGCGCCGCGACGATGGACGCGCAGGCCCGGCTCGACCAGATCGAGGCGAACAAGCGGACCGCGGCGGATGCGGGCGCCATTCCCGAGGCGCTGCAATCACCGACGATCGCAAACCTGCGCGCGCAATATGCCGATGCCCGGAAAAAATATGCGGAGCAGACCGCCGAGCTCGGCCCGCGCCACCCGGCATTGCGCCAGACCGAAAAGCAGGTCGAGGATCTCAAGCGTACCATCAGCGAGGAGATCGAGCGTTTCGCGCAGTCCGCCAAGAACGATTTGACGCGCGCCCGCGACTACGAGGCTTCGCTCAACCGCGCGCTTGAAGTGCAGAAGCGGCAGAGCCTGCAGCTCAGCCAGGCCGGCGTGCGCCTGCGCGAGCTCGAGCGCGAGGCGGATGCCAGCCGCGACGTCTATCAATCCTTCCTGAAGCGCTCACGCGAGACCGAGGAGCAGGAGACCCTGAACACCTCGGCGGCCCGCGTCATCGGCGAGGCCACCGTGCCGCAGCGGCGTTCGTTCCCGCCGGGCATGAGCCTGTTCGCCATGATCGGCTTCATCTTCGGTGCGCTTGCCGCCGCTTGCTGGTTCGTCGCGGCCGAGCATCTGTTCAACGGCGCGACTGCGCCCGAACCGAGGCGCCGCGAGCGCACGCCTGCGCCGGAGGTCTCGAAGCCTCAGGCGGAAGCCGCCGCGCCTCCACCTGCGCTGGCGCTGGTCGAGAAGCCGCTGATCGCCCGACTCCAGGAAGCGGACGTGATCCGCACGCTCGGCGCCATTCTCGCCACCGGCGGCAGCGTCGATCTGACTCGCGTTGGTTGGCCGACGCTGCGCCCCGGATTTCCGCTGACGACGCTGCTCAACGCCTTGCGGGACATGCGTGCGGCCGTGGCCCGCCGCGCCGGCGACAAGACCATGCCGGTGATCGCGCTGGTCGGCGCCGAAACATCCGGACGCAGCGTGACCGCACTGAATTTCGCGCTCGCAGCGGCGCGCGACGGCAGCCGTGTGCTGATGATCGACGCCGATCATCAGGCGCATCCGCTCTCGAACAAGATCAATCGTCCCGGCAAGAGCGCACCCGCCAAGGCCGGCTGGCTCTCGATCGGCAACAAGGTCGCGCGCGAGATCAAGACCGTCAACGGCATTTCCGTGCTGCCGGCGGCCGAGAGCGATGTCGGCAAGGCCGCTGACGCCATCCGCAAGGCGATCGCGCAGGCACGCTCGGCCGGCGGCTACGATCTCGTCATTCTCGACGGCCCCGGGATGCCGCTGTCAGCCGCCGGCCGCCAGCTGCTCGATAGCGCCGACGCGCTGGTGGCGGTGCTGCCAACCAGCCTCGACATCAACGACAGCATGGAAGAGATCCTGGCCGCGCTCGGCGGCGCCGAGCGCAAGCTCGCCGGCGTCGTGCTCGACGAGCTCACCCCAGCAACCCAAACGCGCCAGCGAGGCAAACAATATGCTTGAGCGCCGCGTCAATCTGGACGGTCGGGCTGCGACCGCCGAGGTGCCACGGATTACCGTCGGCGGCCTTCGCATGGCCGCGCTCGATTTGGAAGCGACCGCTGATTTCATGATCGAGGCAACCGATCCGCGTCATCGCATCGGCCGTCCGCTATACCTGACCTCCGCAAATGGCGAGGTGCTGGCGCGCTGCTCGACAGAGCCGCAGACCGAACGCCTGTTCCGCGCCGCCGATCTGATCAACGCCGACGGCCAGCCGCTGGTGGCGGCCTCGAAACTGCAATCCTGGTTTCCACTGCCCGAACGTGTTGCGACCACGGACCTGTTCCATGTCGTCGCGCGCAAGGCGGAAGTTGCGGGCCGCAGCTTCTACATGCTCGGCGCCAGCGAGGACGAGAACGCCGAGGCGGTCAGGAAAGTGCAGAACCTGTATCCGAAGCTCAGGATCGTCGGATATAGCCATGGCTATCTCCGTGGCGACGCCCTGCGCGCCAAGGTCGAGGAGATCAACGCGCTCGCGCCGGATTGCCTGTGGGTCGCGCTCGGCGTCCCCTCCGAGCAGGCCTTCGTCGAGGAGTTTACGCCGCTACTGACCAATGTTGGCGTCATCAAGACCTCAGGTGGCCTGTTCAACTTCCTCTCGGGCAGCCGGTCCCGCGCGCCGCAATGGATGCAGAAGATCGGACTCGAATGGGCCTGGCGCACCTGGCTCGAGCCGCGGCGACTGCTCTGGCGCTATTTGACCACCAACCCTCGCGCGATCTATCTTCTCTTCAGCCGTAACCGGCCCTTCAATCGCTGAGAAGAGTAGAACGACATGACCGACCAGCCGACTGTCCTCGTCACCGGAGGCGCGGGCTATATTGGCTCGCATGCCTGCCGCGCCCTCGCCAGGGCCGGCTATCGGCCCGTCGTTTATGACAATCTCACGACAGGACACCGCAGCTTCGTTGCCGGGGAGCTGGTGACCGGCGATCTGCTCGACGGCGCGACGCTGGCCCGCGCCTTTACCGACCACAAGATCGCGGCGGTGATGCATTTCGCGGCGGCGAGCCTTGTCGGCGAGTCCATGATCGATCCGCAGAAATACTACATCAACAATGTCCAGGGCACGTTGTCCCTGCTCCAGGCGATGCGCAACGCAGGCTGCCACCGCATCGTGTTCTCCTCGACCGGCGCGGTCTATGGCGACGCGGATTCCAAGGCGCTGCCGGAGGACTTTCCCTGCGCGCCGATCAACCCCTACGGTGCTTCGAAGTGGATGATCGAGCGCATGCTTGCCGATTACCGCGCGGCTTACGGCTTCGGCGCCTTCTGCCTGCGCTATTTCAATGCCAGCGGCGCCGATGCTGCCGGCGGCATCGGCGAATTGCGTGACAACGAGACGCATCTGATTCCACGCGCCATGATGGCGCTGCAAGGCCATGTCGAATTCGCCGTGTTCGGCGACGATTACGACACGCCCGATGGCACCGCGATCCGCGACTACATCCACGTCACTGACCTCGCCGCGGCGCATGTCGCGGCATTGAAGCTGCTGGAAACTGGACATGCCGGCGGCAGCATCAATCTCGGCACCGGCTCGGGCTTCTCGGTGCGCGAAATCCTCACCGCCATCAAGCAGGAGACCGGGCGCGAGGTGCCGCACACGGTCAAGCCGCGCCGCGCCGGCGATCCCACCTATCTCGTCGCCGACCCCTCAGTCGCGCGAAAGGTGCTGGACTTCGTGCCTGGCCATTCCGACCTGTCGACCGTGATCCGCACCGCCTGGGCCTGGCACCAGAAGGCGCATCCGCTCAGATCGCGTTGAGCAACCACTGCCGTCAGACGACAGAGCGTTTCAGCTGTAGCGCCAGGGTTTCGTCCGCGGCCGGGTCCGCCTCCGGCTGGAGCGGCGGCGCGACCGGCAGCTCCATCGGTCGCAGCAGCTCAGCCATCTGCATCGGCGGCAACGGCTTCGCGATCAGGAAGCCCTGCATCTCGTCACAGCCATGGGTGCGCAGGAAGGCCTCCTGTTCGGCATTCTCGACGCCCTCGGCGACCACAGTCATGCCGAGCGCCTTGCCCATGCTGATGATCGCCTGCGCGATCGCCTGGTCTTCCGAATCCTGCGGCAAGTCGCGCACGAAGGAGCGGTCGATCTTGATGGTGTCGATCGGGAAGTGTTTCATCAGCGACATCGACGAATAGCCGGTGCCGAAATCGTCGATGGCGAGGCGTATGCCGCGGCTCTGAATGGCGTCGAGCACCTTCAGCGCGCGTCCGACATTGCGCATCATCATGCTCTCGGTGACTTCGAGCTGGAGCAGCACCGGCGACATGCCGGAGGCCGCCAAGGCCTCGTCGACGTCCTGCAACAGATGCTCGTCGACGAACTGCCGCGGTGACAGATTGACCGCCATCGACACGGGCAGCAGGCCGCGGCGCTGCCAGGCCATGGCCTGCGCGCAAGCCTCCTTCACCACCCAACGGCCGATCGGCACGATCAAGCCGGTCTCTTCGGCAAGCGGAATGAACTGCGCCGGCGAGATATTGCCGAGATCTGGATGGCTCCAGCGCAACAGCGCTTCCACGCCGGTGATCTGGCCGCTCTCCATGTCGACCTTGGGCTGATAGTTGAGCGAGAACTGCTCGCGTTCCAGCGCCCGTCGCAGCGCGCTTTCGAGCGACAGGCGCTCGATCGACTGCGTCTTCACCTCTTTGGAGAAGAAGCGATAGCCGTTCTTGCCGTCTTCCTTGGCGAGGTACATCGCCATGTCGGCGTTCTTGGTCAGCGTCTGCGCGTCGGCACCGTTGGCCGGATACATCGCGATGCCGATCGACGCCGTGGAGTGACACTCGTGGCCGGCGAGCTCCATCGGCTTGCCGAGCGCGGCGAGCAATTCGGTCGCTATGCGCTGGACGTCGTCGATCTCGCCGCACTGGTCGAGGATCACCACGAACTCGTCGCCGCCGAGGCGCGCCACCACGTCGCTGGCCCGCAGCGCACCGCGTAGCCGGATCGCCACTTCCAGCAACAGCAGATCACCGGCCTCGTGGCCCAGCGAATCGTTGATGACCTTGAAGCGGTCGAGATCGATGAACAGCACCGCGAAGCGGTGATCGTGGCGGTGCGCCGCGTCGATCGCCTCGCGCAGCAGGCTGTTGAAAGTCTCACGGTTCGGAAGATCGGTCAGGCTGTCATGCGACGCCAGGTATTCGATCCGCTCGTCGGCCTCGTTCTTCTCGTCGGCGCGATCGAAATTCTCCATTGCGAAGGAGACGTTGTCGGCCAGGCGCTGCAGCAGCTCGACGAATTCGGTTGTGAAGGTCTCCTGCTCGATCGACATGTAGATCATGACACCGACGGGCTTGTCGTGCGTGATCAGCGGAAACGCCGCGCCGGAGCGCGCGCCGTCGCCCTGCAGCACGGCATGGAAGGCGCTCACGCGATTGTCGTTGACATAATCGTTGCTGACACAGGGCTGCCGAGTACGGAAGGCCGTCCCGCTCATGCCGCGGCCTTCGGGCCGATCGGCGTCGATGGACAGACGAACATTTCTCGTGGTCTCGGCGGACGGCCCCGCGGCCGCAAGGATTTCGAGCTGGTCGCTGTCGGCCCTCGCGAGCGCGATGGTCGTCGAGGTGAATTTGCCGCCAGTGGATGCGGCCTGACATACCAGATCGAACAGCTCGGTGCGTGACTTGGCGCGCACGATTGCTTCATTGGTGGCGCTCAGCGCCGCGAACATGCGCGTCAGGCGCTCCTTCTGCGCCTCGGTCCGGGCCCGCTCCTCGGCCCGGTCGAAATTGTCGAGCGCAAAGGAGACGTTCTCCGCGAGGCGCCCCAGCAGCTGGATGAGATCGGGCGTGAACGTGCCTTCGTCCGGCGACAGGAACAGCAGGATGCCGATGGCGTCAGTCCCGTTCTTCAAGAGCGGGAAGCAGCCGCCTGACTTCGTCCCTTGATCCTTCGCGATCCGGCGCCAGTGCGTCGCACGAACGTCGTTGAGCAACTCGTTCGCGACGCAAGGCGCCCTGGTACGGAACGCGGTGCCGGCGAGGCCCCGCCCTTCCGGTTCGTCGGCGGAGGTGGCGAAGCGCGAGTTCTCGACGTGATGCGGACACTCGCCCTTGGTGACGGCAATATCGAGACTGCGGCCGCTCGGGTCTACCATCGCAATGGTGGCCGACGAGAAGGTGCCGCCGAGCACGGCTGCGTCGCAGACCGCTTCGAACAATTCGGCGCGGGTTTTCACCCGCATGATCGCTTCGTTGGTCGCGCTCAGCGCCTCCAACATGTCCTGCAGGCGATTGCGCTGCATCTCGGCTTTCGCCTTCTCGTCCGCGCGATCGAAATTCTCGAGCGCGAAGGCGACATTGGCCTGAAGCCGTTGCAGTAACTCGACGAATTCCGGCGTGAACGTGCCGCGCTCCGGCGAGTTGAAGAGAAAAACGCCCTCGACGCTATCGCCGTTGAACAGGGGCAGTGCCGCGGAGGATCCGATGCCGTTGCGGCGGGCGTTGGCCGCCCAAGGCGCGATCCGGTCGTCGGACAGCACGTCGTTGCTGATGCAGGGCTGGCGCGTGCGGAAAGCCGTCCCCGTCAACCCGCGCCCTTCGGGTACCTGGTCGGAGGTGGAGAATTTGAAGCTGCGGACCGTATCCGCGTTCGGCCCGTAGCAGGCGGCGACGCGGAGCAGCTCGGCACCACGATCGACCAGCGCAATGGCGGCCGAGGTAAATTTTGCCCCCTTCGCGGTCGCCTCGCAGACGAGGTCGAGCAGCTCGGCCCGCGAGTGCGCGCGCAGGATCGCCTCATTGGTCGCGCTCAACGCCGCATACATGCGCGCCAGGCGATCCTCTTCCTCGGCGATCCGCGCCTTCTCGGCCTCACGGTCGAAATTGTCGATGGCGAAACAAACGTTCTCGGCGATGCGCAGCATCAACGCGACGACTTCCTCGTCCTTGGCCCAGGACTGGCTGAGGAAGGACAGGATCACGCCGACGCTTTGGCCATGCCTGGTCAGGGGCGCCGCGACAACTGCGGCGACGCCGGTGTTGAGATTGGCCTGCTCCCACGGCGTTCCCCTGGTGCGGCGCGCGAGATCGCGCTCGACGATGGGTTTTTGCGAACGAAATACCTCGCCGGAAATGCCACGGCCGTAGGGATTGTCGGAATCGGTGGAGTAATGGGTCCGCGCCACAATCGCCATATTCTCGCCTGTTCCGGCGACAGGCTTCAGCCAATGCGAGTCCTGCTCCTTCATCAGAACGAAGGTCGCCAGCGACTTGCCGCCATGCACGGAGGCATCGCACACCAGCTGGTACAGCTCCTGTTCGGTTTTGGCGCGCAGGATGGCTTCGTTGGTCGCGCTCAGAGCACCGAACATGCGGTTGAGTCGGCGCGTCGCTCGCTCGCTCGTCTGCCGCGCCGTTTCGCGCGTGAAATTCTCCAGCGCGTAGGAAATGTTGGCCGACATGCGCTCGAACAGCGACACCATCTGCTCGCTGAGCGAGCCGGCCTCGCTGCGGGTCACGAACAGCACGCCAACGCTCTTGCCGTTGCACAGGAGCGGCACCCCCGCCGCCGCGCCGATATGCGCCTTGGCCGCGCCCTCACGCCACGCCAGCGAGCGCGGATCGTTCAGATAGTCGTTGCTGATGCAGAGCTTCTGGCTGCGAAACGCCTCGCCGCCGACGCCGCTGCCTTCGGCCGTGCCGGCTTCGGTGGTGATCTCTATCGCGCTCAGGCGCGCCACGTCCTCGCCGCAGCCGGCAGCAAAGCGCAAGCGCTGGCCATCCGGCTCCACCAGGAACACGGCAACGGCCATGAAGTCCCCGCTCGAAAACCCGGCGTCGCAGACCATCTGGTACAGCTCGTCCGGCGATTTCGCGTAGAGGATCGCTTCATTGATGGCGCTCAAAGCCGCAAAGGTGCGCGCCAGTGTCGTCGACACGATCTCAACTCCCGGGCATTTCTGCCTTTTTTCCCAGACGGCTTTATGAACGGGGATCGCCTAAGTGGTCGTTATTGCGTGATGAAAACCGCCGATCAGAGTGAACGAGCTACGAATGACGGGCACGAAACTGGCGGGAATGCCGTCGCACGGGAGGAATGACGACCAAAGGCGCGCGCTCTTCACGAATTTGCAGCCCTGTATTGGTTTACGGGAGATTGATATCGCAGCCCCGCTTTGAGACGATGGCGTCCAACAAGCAGCCCGTTAAGAGCATCAAGCCGAGGGAACGCCATGCCCATCGTCAAGGCCGACCGCCTCACGCGCGTCAGCGCTGCGTTGCTCCGTGCCGCCGGAGCCTCCGAGGAAGAAGCCGACGCCGTCGCAATCGGCTGCGTCAACGCCAATCTCGCCGGCCATGACTCCCATGGCGTGATCGCGGTTCCGACCTATATCGACCGCATCAAGGCCGGACACATCGTCCCCGGCGCCAAATGGAGCATCGTCCAGGAATCGCCGACCACGACCGTTATCGACGGCCATTGGGGTTTTGGCTTCCACGTCAACGCCAGGGCGATGGCGCTGACGATCGAAAAGGCGAAAACGGCGAACGTCGCCGCCTGCACCGTGTTCAGGCAAAGCCATGTCGGCCGCCTCGCAGCTTATCCGTTGATGGCGATGCGCGAAGGCATGATCGGAATTGCGACGGCAGACTCCGGCCGGTCGCCGAAGCACGTCGCGCCGTTCGGCGGCAAGGAGGCGCGGCTCGGCACCAACCCGATCTCGATTGCGGTGCCGTCCGATCTCGAAGCGCCATTCTATCTGGACATGGCGACATCAGCGGTCGCCGCCGGCAAGATCCAGCTCACGGTCGCCCGCGGCGAGGAGATTCCGACCGGCTGGATCATCGATGCCGAGGGACGGCACACCACCGATCCCACCCAATATCGCAAGGGCGGCGCGCTGCTGCCGCTCGGTGGCACCGAGGGCTACAAGGGCAGCGGGCTTGCCGCCATGGTCGAGGTGCTCTGCGGCCTGCTGACGGGGCTCGGCTTCGGCGTCGAACCCACGGGGCGGCACAATGACGGATGCTTCATGGCGGTGTTCAACGTCGCCGCATTCCGCCCACTCAAGGAATTCAAGCGCGATGTCGCTGAATTCGCGCAATACTTGAAATCGACGCCGCCGTCCGAGGGCAGCAAGGGCGTCTATTATCCCGGCGAGCTCGAGGGCGTGCGCGAGCAGCAACGCCTGCGCGACGGCATCGAAGTCGAGGATGCGACCTGGGAGAAACTGCGCGCGCTGGCGCGCGACTACAGGCTCGACACCGTCCTCGATCTGTCCTGACCCAATTCGGAGAACAGCAGCATGAACCGGCAGATGGTCTTGGTCGGCTTCCTTCAGGCGCAGAACTGCACGAACTTGCCGAGCTCGTGGCGCCATCCGGACTCGCGCGCCGATTCGATGTCGGCGGATTATTACCAGGAGATCGCGAAGATTCTCGAAGCCGGCAAATTCCATATCGCCTTCTTCGATGATCGCCTCGCCATGCCGGACCGCTACGGCAACGACCACGCCCACACCGTCGAATACGGCATCCGCTGCGTCAAGATGGACCCGCTGATCGTGCTGACGACGATGGGCATGGTCACCGACAAGCTCGGGCTGGGAGCGACCTGCTCGACCACCTATTACGAGCCCTTCGACGTCGCACGCCGCTTTGCCACGCTCGATTTGATGTCGGGTGGCCGAGCCGGCTGGAACGTCGTGACCTCACTCAACGACGGCGAAGCCCTCAACATGGGGCGCGACTCCCATCCCGAACATGATTCCCGCTACGACAAGGCCGACGAGTTCATGGAGGTGGTGCTCGGTCATTGGGACACCTGGGAAGACGGCGCCCTCATCATGGACAAGACAAGTGGCCGCTTTGCCGATCCGAGCAAGGTCAAGCGGCTCGATCACAAGGGGCCTGCCTTCAAGTCCCGTGGTCCCTTCACCGTGCCGCGCTCGGACCAGGGCCATCCCGTCATCATCCAGGCCGGCGCATCCGGCCGCGGCCAGCGCTTTGCCGGGCGATGGGGCGAGGTGATCTTCACCGCCGCGCGCAATCTCGCCGGCGCCAAGGAAGGCTATGCATCCGTGCGCAACGAAGCCGCGAAAGCCGGTCGCGATCCCGACCAGATGCGGCTTTGTAATTTGACGACGCCGGTCTGCGCCGCAACAAAGGCGGAAGCCGAGGACAGGATGGCACTGATCAACAAGCTGCCGCTCGAGATCGACGCGCTGTCGCTGCTCGCCGAAGCGCTCAACTATGACTTCGCCTCCAAGGACCTCGACGCGCCGCTGACCACGGACGAGTTGAAGAGCATGCAGGGCATTCTGGGCATCCGTGACGGCGTGCTGAAGAATTCGGGCAAGAGCAATCCGAGCGCGCGCGACTTCGTCACCTTCTCCGGCCGCGGCCAGATCCATGACGCCATGGTCGGCGGCCCCAAGGAAATCGCGGACAAGCTCGAAGAGATGTTCGTCGAGCGCGGCAGCGACGGCTTTGTCATCGCCGCCACTTACGTCCCCGGCTCCTATGCCGATTTCGTGCAGCACGTCGTGCCGGAGTTGCAGCGGCGCGGCTTGTTCCAGAAGGAGTATCGCGGCAAGACGCTGCGGGAAAATCTCGGGCTGAAGCGGCCAGCCGCCGGCGCCTGGAAAGTGCAGCCGCGCGACGCCGCGGAATAACGACGAGGGCAAGATATGCGCTGGCTGAAATTCACCGCCTCCGGCAAAACCTCCTGGGGCCTCGTCGAAGGCGACCAGGTGATCGCGGTCGCCGGCGATCCCTTTGGCGACTGGCAGCGCACCTCGCGCACGCATTCGCTGACCCAAGTGAGGATCGAGCTGCCGCTGATCCCGCGCACCTTCTACTGCGTCGGCTTGAACTATCTGAAGCATCTGAAGGAGGCCGCCGACAAACGTGGCGAAGTGCCGGCCGTGCCTGAGCGGCCCGAGATCGGCTATCGCGCGCAGAACGCGCTAATCGCGCATGACGAGGATGTCGTGATCCCGGCCTTCGCGACGGAAAAGATCCACTACGAGGGCGAGCTCGCCGTCGTCATCGGCAAGAAGGTGAAGCATCTGACCGCGGAGAACGCGATGGATTGCGTGTTCGGCTACACCATCGGCAACGATGTCAGCGAACGAACCTGGCAGAAGGCCGACCGCGGCCTGTGGCGCTCGAAGAATGCCGACACGTTCAAGCCGATGGGGCCATGGATCGAGACCGAGGCCGATCTCGCGACGATGGAGACGGTCGTCCGCGTCAACGGCAAGGAAACCAACCGCTTCCACACCAACGACATGATCTTTGGCGTGGTGCCGTTCCTGGTCGAGCTGACCAAATATTTCACGCTATGGCCGGGCGACGTGATCTGGATGGGCACGGACGGGGCATCACCGGATATCAAACACGGCGACGTGGTGGAGATCGACATCACCGGTGTCGGGACGTTGCGGAACAGGTTTGTGCGGGAGGGGCAGTAGACGCGAAGCTTCGCGGCATTCGCAACAACGTCCGCGCCGGATCGAGGTCGACACTCGCGCAAGATGCGGATTGAAATCAGCTTGCGGCTGCTGCGCGGCCCTTCACATGGCGGCCTTTCACATGGTCGATAAAAGCGCGCAGCTTCGGCATGATTTGTCGGTGACCGGGATAGTACAGGAACACGCCCGGCGTCATCGGCGCGAATGGCTCCAGCACGCGGACGAGTTTTCCTGCCTTCACGGCGCCGGTGGCCAGCGGTGCGGGCACTTGCGCAAGACCTACACCTTCAAGCGCGGCACCGAGGATTGTCGGAAAGTCGTAGGCGATGAAAGGTCCCGAAACGGCAATCTCGATCGATCGGGCGTTGTCGTTGAGCGACCATGATGCCAGCGCACCATTCGATCGTCGCAATCTCAAGCAGGCGTGCTCACGCAGATCGTCCGGCCGCTCGGGCCGGCCACAGCGGGCAAGGTAAGCCGGGCTGCCGACGACGATGAGAGGCAGCGGCTTCGTTAGTCGCACCGCGACCATGTCAGGCGTGATGAACTGACCCATCCTGATGCCGGCATCGAAACCTCCGGCGGCGAGGTCGACCATCTCTTCGCTTGCGGCAAGCTCCACCTCGATCTCGGGAAACGCCTTGCAAAACGAGGCGATGAGCGGCTCCAACAGGATCGGCACGACCGAGCGCGGCACGGTGAGCCGCAGAAGTCCCGCCGGTCGCTGTCCGAGATCACGCGCCGCCCCGCTTGCCGCGACCAGTTCTTCGAAGGCTGGTCTTGCGCGCGCGAAGAAGCGCTCGCCGGCTTCGGTCAGACCGACGCTGCGGGTCGTACGGATGAAAAGCGCGGCGCCGACGCGCGCCTCGAGCGCTCGTATCGCCTGGCTGATGGCCGACGGCGTCACCCCAAGCTCAGCCGCAGCCCGGCGGAAACTGCGGTGCTGGGCGACACCCAGAAACGCCTCCACGCCGTCGAGCGCGCCGTGCCGGACTGTGAAGTTCTGCTTCATGGCCCGTCAACATTATCGCGAATAGTCGCCCGCGGAAAGCGGCCTTACATCCGGACTGCAAATGAGCCGAACCGGAGACGCGAAACCGATGAAGGCAATCCGCAACGCCGTTCTGACACTCGCCCTCACACTGACAGGTATTACCGCCATGACCGATCCATCCGCCGCTCAAGCACAAGCACCGTCACCCACGACCACCGGGGTCATGGTCATCCTGACCGTCAAGGCGGGCATCACACGCGAGCAAATCATGGCCGTCATGCCCGATGAAATCAGGCAAACGGTGCAGCTCTATCTCAATGGGAAAATCCGCGAATGGTATTCGCGATCCGATGGGCGCGGCGCCGTCTTTCTACTCGATCTCAAGGATGTCGCCGAAGCGCACGCGACCATGGATGCCCTGCCGCTCGCCAGGCAGGATCTCATCGACCACGAATACATCGCGGTTGGCCCGCTGATGCCACTCCGCCTGCTCATGACGAAACCCTGACCAGCCGCTGGCCTCGACCTAATCCGACGGGACGTACCATTACAAGGACATCCGAACGTGCCACCGGGCTTCAACCTTCCATTCGTCCTCAGTGTCGCAGGCGCCTTCCTGACCAGCGCGGTGGTGGCCTCCATCTATGTTTGGCCCTTCCTCCGTACGATGCCGCGCCATGACGCCCTGAGACTTCTCGCAGCCTTCCATGCGTTCCGCTTCCTCGGGATGAACTTCATGGTCGCCGGGTTCGTCTCCTCGGAGTTGGGCCCCAATTTCGCCAGCGAGGTCGGATGGGGCGATCTCATCGCCGCCACGCTCGCGCTCATGTCAATGGCGGCGCTGTCCTGGCGATGGTCGATCGCAACTCCGATGGTCTGGATATTCAACGTCTGGGGCACGCTCGATCTCCTGAACGCGTACTATTTGGGAGCGACGAAGATTCAGAATCCCGGCCTGTTTGGCGCCGGCATTTATATCCCAGCGCTTTACGTGCCGCTGCTGCTCGTCAGCCACATCCTTATCTTCATGCTGCTATTGGGGGCCGGATCGACGGAAGAAGCCACAGCGGCGCAACGGGAGGAACGCCCATGAATACCGATGCTGTTTCCGTCGCCATGATCGCGCCGCGTCCCGCCTGGATCAGTCTGATGTGGATCGTTCCATTCACGATGCTGTTGACCTGGTTGATCTACGCGCTACCCGCACTTTCGGAGAGCGGCTTTCTTGCCCTGGCCGTTCGGCTGATCGCTCATGGGCTGATAGCACTTGGCTTGTGGCTCGGCCTCGAAAAGACCGCGTTGACGCCAGGACAACGCCAGGCGACCTGGCTGGCTGTCATGATCCCCTTCACGCTTTGGGCCGCCGTCACCTGGACGGCAGCCATCAACGGCGCATTCCGCATCGGTGCGTACCCCTTGCCGCTGCTTCCGGCAGCGATATTGCTGCCGGTGGTCATCGGTGCTCCGGTGTTGCTGTTGTCGACGCGAGTGGGACTGTTGCTCGATACCATGCCGGTGACGTGGCTCATCGCCCTTCAGCTTTATCGCGTCCTTGGCAGCCAGTGGCTTGTCTACTGGCTGCGAGGGGTGCTGCCGGGCCTATGGGCGGTGCCGGCAGGAACTGGCGACGTGCTGACCGGCCTGTTCGCCGTACCGGTGGCGATTGCCTTGGCGGCCGGAACGATTGAGGGACAGAAAGGAGCGATCCTTTGGAACATCTTCGGCCTCGCAGACCTCGCCGTTGCGATCATCTTGGGGATGATCATGTCGCCTGGCCCGATTCAGTTGATCATTCCAAGCGGCCCGAGCATGGGCGTAGACACGTTTCCGAACGTGCTGACGCCTGCCTTTGTCGTCCCCGGCTCGATCCTGCTGCACGCACTATCGCTTCGCCAAATGCTCCGGCGCAACCGGGCGGAGACGGCGTGATCTACGGCGGCGGCTCGCGCCAAATGAAATTGTGTCAGAACGGCAGAGCCACACTGGTCTTGATTTCCTTCAGCACCACGTTGCTGCGGACGTAACGGATGCCGGGAATGCGGAACATGAACTCGTCGAGGAATTTGTTGTAAGCTGTCATGTCCTGCACGACGACGCGCAGATGATAGTCGGCATCACCCGTGGTCGCGAAGCACTCCAGCACCTCGCGCCGCTTGGTCACCCGGCTTACGAACTCGTCGACGAACTTGGCGTCGTGCCGCTCCAGTGAGACATGAAGGATGGCCGACATCGCAAAGCCCGCCTGGTCGCGCGCGACCAGCGCCGCATAGCCGCGGATGACACCGGCATCCTCGAGCGCACGCACCCGGCGCCAGCAGGCCGACGTCGACATGCCGACCTCGTCGGCAAGCTGCTGGTTGGTGGCGCGACCATCCTTCTGGAGATGGGCGAGAATCCGCGTATCCTGATCTTCAATCACCGAAAGCCCTCAAATCGATTAATCCTACCATATTCTAATCATACCTGCAAAATACTACCGTTTTTGTCTTCCAGGCGGGATGAATAGGTAAGACCTACCAGCGTCCCAGGCTTAACCTTCGCCCAGTCGGCAGGATGCCGCGCGAGATCCGCCATGGACGCCATTCCGTCACTCGACGCCTACGAACTATCCGACCGCTACGAGCGCGAGGACGGCCGCGTCTTCCTCACGGGTACGCAAGCGATTGTCCGTATCGCGCTCGACCAGATCAGGCGCGATCGCGCGAGCTGTCTCAACACCGCCGGCTTCATCTCCGGCTATCGCGGCTCACCGCTCGGCGGCATCGATCTCGAACTGTGGCGCATCCAGCAGCGCTTGAAGCAGGACCACATCGAATTCCTCCCCGCCGTGAATGAGGATCTGGCGGCAACCGCGGTGCTCGGCTCGCAGCAGGTCGAGACCCAAGCCGACCGCGAGGTCGATGGCGTGTTCGGGCTCTGGTATGGCAAGGGCCCGGGCGTCGATCGCTCCGGCGACGCGCTCAAGCACGGCAATGCCTATGGCTCGTCGCCACATGGTGGCGTGCTGGTGGTCGCCGGCGACGACCATGGCTGCGTGTCGTCGTCAATGCCGCACCAGTCCGACGTCGCCTTCATGAGCTGGTTCATGCCGACGCTGCACCCCGCAAGTGTCAGCGAATATCTCGAGTTCGGCGAATATGGTTACGCGCTGAGCCGCTTCTCCGGCATGTGGGTCGGCTTCAAGGCGATCTCGGAGATCGTCGAGTCAGGCGCATCCGTCGCGCTGCGGCCGCCGCGCCTGTTCCGCGCGCCCGACTTCACACCACCGCCCGGCGGCCTGCACTACCGTTGGCCGGATCTGCCGGGCCCTCAGATCGAGGAGCGGCTGGAGGCGAAGAAGCACGCGGTCTACGCCTTCGCCAAAGCCAATCCGATCGATCGCCATATCTACGACATTCCAAACGCGACCTACGGCATCGTCACCACAGGCAAGGCGCATCTCGATTTGATGGAAGCGCTGCGGCTGATGGGGCTCGATGAGATTGCATGCCGCAGCATCGGCATCGACATCTACAAGGTCGGCATGGTCTGGCCGCTGGCGCTGCATGACGCGATGGATTTTGTGAAGGGCAAGCGCGAGATCCTCGTGGTCGAGGAGAAGCGCGGCATCATCGAGAGCCAGTTCAAGGAGTATTTCTACGACTATCCCGGTGCAAAACCCGAACGGATGGTCGGCAAGCACGACGAAACCGGCGCGCGGCTCATCTCGTGGACCGGCGAATTGTCGCCTCGCGCGCTGGCGTCCGTGCTCACCCGCCGGCTCGATCCGATGTTTCCGGGGCTCAATCTTGCGGCCCGTGCCGCCGCACTGCTGCCGGAGGCCGCGCGCACGATCAACGTGTCGGGCGCGACGCGTACACCCTATTTCTGCTCCGGCTGTCCGCACAACATTTCGACAAAAGTGCCGGAGGGATCGAAGGCGCTGGCCGGCATTGGCTGCCATTTCATGGCGAGCTGGATGGACCGCGAGACCTCGTCGCTGATCCAGATGGGCGGCGAAGGCGTGAACTGGGTCGCGTCGTCGCGGTTCACCGGCCACAAGCACGTATTCCAGAATCTCGGCGAAGGCACCTACTACCATTCAGGTTCGATGGCGATCCGGCAGGCGGTCGCCGCCAAGGCCAACATCACCTACAAAATCCTGTTCAACGACGCCGTCGCCATGACCGGCGGCCAGCCGGTCGACGGCCCCGTGAGCGTGCATGCCATCGCGCACAGCGTCCGCGCCGAGGGCGTGGCCCGCATCGCGCTGGTGTCGGACGATCCCGCGCAGTTCTCGCCCGCGGTTCTGCCTGGTGGCGTGACCATCCATCCGCGCGAGGAGATGGACGCCGTACAGCGCGAACTGCGCGACGTCAACGGCGTCTCCGTGCTGATCTATCAGCAGACCTGCGCCACCGAGAAGCGACGCCGGCGCAAGCGCGGACAGATGGCCGATCCCAAACGCTTTGCCTATATCAACGATCTCGTCTGCGAGGGCTGCGGCGACTGCTCGGTCGAGTCCAACTGCCTCAGCGTCGAGCCGAAGGAGACGCCTTTCGGTCGCAAGCGGCAGATCAATCTGTCGGCCTGCAACAAGGACTTTTCCTGCCTCAACGGCTTTTGCCCGAGCTTTGTCACCGTCGAAGGCGCGACGCGCCGGAAGAAGGGCGCCAGTCAGATCGATGCGGTGGGCCGGGCCGCCACGCTTCCTCTCCCTGCTTCCGCTACGCTCGACCGTCCCTACGATTTGCTCGTGACCGGCGTCGGCGGCACCGGCGTGATCACGGTGGGCGCGCTGATCGGCATGGCCGCGCATCTGGAACGCCGCGGCGTTTCGGTGCTGGATTTCACCGGCTTTGCGCAAAAATTCGGACCCGTGCTGAGCTACATCCGGCTTGCCGCCTCACCCGAGGCGCTGCATCAGGTCCGCATCGATCAGGGCTCGGCCGATGCGCTGATCGGCTGCGATCTCGTCGTCAGCACCTCGCCCAAGGCATCCGGCACCTATCGCCGCGGCACGCGCGCGGCTGTCAATACCGCGGAGATGCCGACCGGCGACGTCGTCCGCTTCCGCGACGCCGATCTGGCCTCTCCGGCTCGCCTGCGCGCGATCCGGCAGGTCATCGGTAATGACAATCTCGGCGCGATCAACGCCAACGCGCTCGCCGAGCGTTTGCTCGGCGATGCTGTCTATGCCAACATCATCATGCTGGGTTTTGCCTGGCAGCGTGGGCTGGTGCCCGTCTCGCTATCGGCGCTGCTGCGCGCGATCGAACTCAACGGCGTCGCGGTCGAGCGCAACAAGCAGGCTTTTGCCTGGGGCCGCATCGCCGCTGCCGATCCGGACTTTTTGCCGAAGGCGAACGGGACGCCAACGGCTGAGACGCTCGACCAGCTCATCGCCCGGCGCGCCGATTTCCTCACCGCCTATCAAGATGGGGCTTATGCGGCACGCTATCGAACACTCGTCGCAAGAGTTCGTGCTGCCGAAGCCGCCCTGAAAAGCGAAGCTCTCACCGAAGCCGTAGCCCGCGCCCTCTTCAAGCTGATGGCCTACAAGGATGAGTACGAGGTCGCGCGCCTGCACATGAAAAGCGGCTTCCTTGACGAGCTGAAGCGTGAATTCGAAGGCGACTTCAGCGTCCAGTACCACCTTGCGCCGCCGTTCCTGCCGTCAGAACGCGACGCGCGCGGCCGCCCGCGCAAGCGCGCCTTCGGTCAGTGGATCCAGATGCCGCTCGCCATGCTGGCACGGCTGAAGGGATTGCGCGGGACGCCGTTCGATCCGTTCGGCCACACAGTCGAACGGCGGGCCGAGCGGGAGCTGATCGTCTGGTATGACGACTTGATCGGACGGATTCTCGGCAGGCTTGACGCAGCGCATCTGCCAGACCTCATTGCCATCGCAAAAGCGCCGATGGACATTCGCGGCTACGGCCCGGTGAAAGATGCGGCGATTGCGAAGGTACGATGCGAGACCGAAACGCTGCTCACGGAACTGGCAATGTCGGCATCGCCAAAAATGCACGCCACCGGTTGACGTGGCTCCGGCGAGGCCTCAGCCTCCGGGCCTGAGGAGCGCCCTGTTGGCGCTCCTGCAATCAGGTGACCATTCATGGATTTCAGCCAGTTGACCCTGAGCGAGGCCGCCGCCGACCTCCGCGCCGGAAAAGTCACGAGCACCGCGCTCACGACAGAAGCTCTTGCCCGCGCCAAGACCAACTCTGATCTCAACGCCTTCGTCACCCTCGACGAGACCGGCGCCTTGAAGGCTGCGGCCGCGTTCGACGCGGCGGCTAGCAAGGACGAGCCGCTCGGCGGCGTCCCCATCGTGATCGTCGTCCGGAACGGGCGCCGCGATCGGCGCGCGGATCGTTGCGGGCGGGCTCGGCACGGACACTGGCGGATCGGTCCGGGTGCCGGCTGCGCTGAACGGGTGTGCCTCGTTGCGCCCGACGATCGGCCACTATCCGCAAACCGGCATCGCGCCGATCTCGCACACCCGCGACGCCGCGGGTCCGATGGCGGCCACCATGGCGGATGTCGCGCTGCTCGATCGGGTCATTGCAGGGGGCGATGCGATTGCACCGGCCGATCTCAAGCAGGTCCGTCTCGGCCTCGTCAAGAGCATGCTGAGCAGCCTCGACGGAGACACGCAAGTCGCGTTCGATGCCGCCCTCGCCCGATTGAAGGCGCAAGGCGTGACCGTGATCGACGTCGAGATGCCGGAGCTTGCCCAGCTCAACGGCCAAGTCGGGTTTCCGGTCGCGCTGTACGAGGCCTATGACGACATGGTCGCCTACCTCAAGCACACCGGCACAGGCATAACCATCGAGGCAATGGTCGCCCAGATCGCGAGCCCCGACGTCAAGGGTACCTATGAGGGGCTGGTGCTGCCGCGCAAATTGCCGGCGCCCGACGGCAGCTTTGTTGGCGCGAAGCCGCTTTACGATCACGCCGTCAATGTCGCGAGGCCGGCGCTTCAGGCGCTCTACCAGCAGACTTTTACGAACAACAAGCTCGACGCGATCGTTTTCCCGACCACGCCACGGGTTGCGATCGCCTCCAATCCCGAGTCAAGCAGCCTCGAGAATTTTGGGCTGTTCATCCAGAACACCGATCCCGGCAGCAATGCCGGCCTTCCCGGAGTACAAATTCCGATTGCGCTGGGTGCTACGAGCGAGCTTCCGATCGGACTGGAGCTCGACGGCCCGGCAGGCGGCGATGAGCGATTGCTTGCGATCGGGATGGCACTTGATGCTGTGTTTGGGCGGCTGCCACCGCCGCGCTGATGCATCCGCAACTGCGTGCCCACGCTACATGCCGTCGTCATTGCGAGGAGCACTTGCGACGAAGCAATCCAGAGTCTCCCCGCGGTGGTATTCTGGATTGCTTCGCTTCGCTCGCAATGACGGAGAGAGCACGGCGTTGCGCCTTTGCCTACCCTACAGCACCGTCGGCTTGGCCTCACGAATACGGATTGATCAGCTTCTGCTGCTCGGCGCTATGATGCACCAGCATGTCGATGAAGGTCCGCACCTTCGCCGACAAATGATGCTTGTGCGGATAGACCGCGTTCATCGACATCTCGACCGGCCGATATTCCGGCAGAAGGCGCACCAGCCGGCCGGCGTCGAGATCCTCGCCGACAAGAAATCCCGCCGCGAGGCTGACGCCCGCACCCTGAAGCGCCGCCTCGCGCAGGGCTTCGCCGCTATTGGTCATCAGATTGCCGGAAACGCGGACCGAGGCCGGCGTGCCCTTGCGGTCGAAGAAGCGCCATTCGTCGAAGGGGTAGTTGATGTGGCGTACGCAATTGTGCCCGGCGAGCTCTTCGAGCGTGTGCACGCGTCCATGCGCCTCGATATAGGAATGCGAGCAACACAACACGTGCCGCCAGGTCGCAAGGCTCCGCACGATCAGGCTGGAGTCGGGCGGCGCAATCATGCGCAATGCAAGATCAAAACCTTCCTCGATCAGGTCGACATGGGTCTCGCCCATGCGCAGATCGACCTTGACCTCAGGATAGGTCGCGAGGAATTCCGCCATCACGGGCGCGACGAACGGCACCATGTGGGTGGCAGTGTGAATGCGCAGCGTCCCCCGCGGCGTCGATTGCAGCGCGCCGGCAATGTCGTCGGCCTGTTCGAGATCGGTGAGGATCTGCGTCGAGCGGTCGTAATAGGCCTTGCCGATTTCGGTGAGGCTCACTTTGCGCGTCGTGCGGTTGAGCAGGCGCACACCAAGCCGGTCCTCCAGCGCCTGGACGTGGTTGCTGACCATGGTCGTCGACATGTTGAGGCGACGGGCGGCGGCGGAGAAACCGCCGTTCTCGACCACGCGGACGAAGGCGGTAAGGCTGCTGAAGCGGTCCATGGTTTGAGGCTCCGATTATCCGCCATTGCTGGATAATGCTTCCATCAATTCCGGGATTATCACAACCGCCGGGACAACGCATCTTGGACCCATCAAGAGCGCACTGTTCGAAACAGGCGCGTGGAAATTCCGAGGGCACCATGTCGAACGCGACTTATACCATTGAACCGACTGATAAAATCGGATTCCGCCCGTCCCGGCAGGCAATCAAGCGGGCCGCCCTCGCTCTGGCACTGGTCCTCGGCGCCGCCGCTGCCGGCGACTTTGGCTACAATTACCTGACGACCGGCCGCTACCTGGAATCGACCGACGACGCCTATGTGAAGGCGGATTCCACCATCATCGCGCCGAAAGTCTCGGGCTACATCGCCCAGGTGCTGGTCGGCGACAACGAGAAGGTGAGAGCGGGCCAGGTGCTGGCCAGGATCGACGACCGCGATTTCAAAGCGGCGCTTGGCCAGGCCCGCGCCGACGTCGCCGCAGCCGAAGCCTCGGTTCGCAACCTCGACGCCCAGCTCGAGCTGCAACAGCCGATCATCGAGCAGAGCACGGCCGACGTCACCGCTGCCGACGCCAATCTGAAATTCGCGCAGGAAGAGCGCGCCCGCTATGACGATCTGATGAAGTCGGGCTCCGGCACGATCCAGCGCGCGCAGCAGACCGATGCGGCGCTCAGCGCCAGCAACGCGCAGTTGCAGCACGCCAAGTCGGGCCTGATGGCCGCACGGCGCAAGATCGATGTGCTGACGACCCAGCGCGCGCAGGCCGTCGCGCAAGTCGAGCACGCCCGCGCGGTCGCGGATCAGGCTGAGCTGAACCTCTCCTATACCGGGATCACCGCGCCGGTCGACGGTACGGTCGGCGCCCGCAGCTTGCGCGTCGGCCAATACGTGCAGGCCGGCACGCAATTGATGGCCGTGGTGCCGCTCGATGCGGTTTATGTCGTGGCGAATTTCAAGGAGACGCAGCTCACGCATGTGCGTCCGGGACAGTCGGTCGAGCTGCACGTCGACAGTTTTCGCAATCGCACGCTACACGGTCATGTCGACAGCCTTTCGCCGGCCAGCGGACTTGAATTCGCGCTGCTGCCTCCCGACAATGCAACCGGCAACTTCACCAAGATCGTGCAGCGCGTCCCGGTGAAGATCGTGCTCGACGATCACAGCCTCACCGGCCTGCTGCGGCCCGGGATGTCGGCGGTGCCGACCGTCGACACCAAGGCAACCGTGGAGGCCGAGCGCGAGACGACCAAGCGCATCGCCGACAACGCACCGCGCGCGAACGGCGGCTGACGCGGGAAGAGCCCGGCAGGATTATCAAGTCCTGCCGGATGATCCTTCCGAGACTACCGCGATTATCGAAACGATCCGCCTAATGCATCCTGTCTCTGTAACCGAGACGAGGCTTCCATGAGCACGCTTCAACCGACCCTCAACGCCGCTTCCGCCGCCAATCTTCCCGCTCCGGCTGCGGCTCCCGCAACATCGGCCGTCTCGGCCAAAACCTGGATCGCCGTGATTGGCGCCACGCTCGGCGCCTTCATGGCGGTGCTGAACATCCAGATCGTCAACGCTTCGCTCGCCGACATCCAGGGCGCGATCGGCGCCGGCATCGACGACGGCGGCTGGATCTCGACCTCCTATCTGATTGCCGAGATCGTGGTGATCCCGCTGTCGGGCTGGCTCGCTCAGGTGTTCTCGATCCGGATCTATCTGCTCACCAACGCAATCTTGTTCCTGATTCTGTCGGCGGCCTGTGCCCTCGCGCAGGATCTGCCACAGATGATCGTGCTGCGCGCCGTGCAGGGATTCACGGGCGGCGTGTTGATCCCGATGGCTTTCACGCTGATCATCACGCTGCTGCCGCGTGCGAAACAGCCGGTCGGCCTTGCGCTGTTCGCGCTGTCCGCCACGTTTGCACCTGCGATCGGCCCGACCATCGGTGGTTATCTCACCGAGAATTTCGGCTGGCAGTACATCTTCTACGTCAACGTGATCCCCGGCGCGATCATGGTCGGCATGCTCTGGTACGCGCTCGACGCCAAGCCGATGAAGCTGTCGCTGCTGCGCGAGGGTGACTGGGCCGGCATCATCACGATGGCGATTGGCCTCTCTGCGCTGCAGACCGTGCTGGAGGAAGGCAACAAGGACGATTGGTTCGGCTCGCTCTTCATCGTCAAACTGTCGGTCATCGCGGCCGTCGCGCTCGCAGCCTTCTTGTTCATCGAGTTGACGGTGAAGAAGCCGCTGTTGAACCTGCGCCTGCTGGTCCGCCGCAATTTCGGCTTCGGCATGCTCGCCAACTTCCTGCTCGGCGTTGCGCTGTACGGTTCGGTGTTCATCCTGCCGCAATATCTCTCCCGCATCCAGGGCTACAATGCCGAGCAGATCGGCATGGTGCTGGCATGGACCGGCCTGCCGCAGCTCGTGCTGATCCCGTTGGTTCCGCGCCTCATGCAGCGCTTCGATGCACGGATCATTATCGGCATCGGCTTCGTGCTGTTCGCAGGCTCCAATTTCATGAACATCTACATGACCAACGACTACGGTTCCGACCAGCTGTTGTGGCCCAACATCGTCCGTGCCATCGGCCAGGCGCTGGTGCTCGCGCCGCTGTCGGCGGTCGCGACCGCCGGCATCGAGCCGGAGAATGCGGGCTCGGCCTCTGGCTTGTTCAACATGATGCGCAACCTCGGCGGCGCCGTCGGCATTGCCCTGCTGCAGACCGTGCTGACCAAGCGCGAGCAGTATCACTCCAACGTGCTGATGCAGTCGGTCTCGGTGTTCGAGCAGGCCACCCGCACGCGGCTGGAGCAGCTCACACAGTACTTCATCAATCACGGCGTCCTCGATCGTGCGGATGCATCGCATCGCGCCTATGTCGCGATCGGTCATATCGTACAGAAGCAGGCGTATATCCTCGCCTTCAGCGACACGTTCTATCTGCTCGGGATAGCGCTGATTGTGGCCCTGATTGCCGTCCTCTTTCTAAAGAAAGCCGGCCACGCCTCGGCCGGCGGCGCACACTAACCTCAACTGAAAAAACAAGGAGAACGACCATGAAGCCCCGCATGAATTTCTACCAGGCTGCTCCCGACACGATGAAGGCGCTGATGGCGCTGGAGGAGCAGATCCAGTCCACCGGACTCGAGAAGTCGCTGATCGAGCTTGTCAAGATCCGGGCCTCGCAGATCAATGGCTGCGCCTTCTGCATCAATATGCACACCGAGGACGCCCGCAAGCGCGGCGAGACAGAGCAGCGCATCTATCTGCTCAACGCCTGGCGCGAATCCCCGCTCTACACCGACCGCGAGCGCGCCGCGCTGGCCTGGACTGAGTCGGTGACGTTGATCGCCGAGACGCGTGCGCCGGACGATGTCTACGCAGGGGTCCGCGCGCAGTTCTCCGACGCGGAGACGGTGAACCTGACTGCGCTGATCGGCGCCATCAACGCCTGGAACAGGCTGGCGATCGCGTTCCGTGCGGTGCACCCGGTGAAGGTGAAGGCCTCGGTTGCGTGAGCTCGCCGCTACAGCCGCATCCGCGACGACAGCCCCTCACCCCACCCTCTCCCCGTAAGAACGGGGCGAGGGAGTGAGAGAGCGGCACGTCCCTCAGAAGCAGGTCCCGTAGGATGGGCAAAGCGAAGCGTGCCCACGACTTCTTCAGCAAAGCGATAGAAGACGTGGGCACGGCGCATGTGCGCCTTTGCCCACCCGATAGCTCAATGTGCGGCCTAAACCGCTGTCGCCTTGGCGAACTCGACATAGATCTCGCGCAGCCGCGTGGCCATCGGGCCGGGCTTGCCGTCGCCGACTTTCTTGCCGTCGATCGCCACCACCGGCTGGACAAACAGCGAGGCCGACGTCGCGAAAGCCTCCTTCGCGGCCAGCGCCTCCTCCACAGTGAAGGAGCGCTCCTCGACGCGGAGCTGGCGCTCTTCGGCGAGCGCGACAACGGCCTTGCGGGTGCAGCCCGGCAGGATCGCGTTGGAGTTCTTGCGGGTGACGATGACGTCGTCCTTGGTGAGGATGAAGGCTGACGACGAGCCGCCTTCGGTGACGTAGCCGTCTTCCAGCATCCAGGCCTCGCCGGCACCGGCCTCGGCTGCCGCCTGCTTCGCCAGCACCTGCGCCAGCAGCGCCACGCTCTTGATGTCGCGGCGCTCCCAGCGGATGTCAGGCACCGTGATGACGTTGATGCCGGTCCTGGCCGAGGCAGCGTTGATGATGTCCTTCTCGGAGGTGAACATCACCAGGCTCGACTTGACGTCGCCCTTGGGGAAAGCGAAGTCGCGGCCCTTGTCGGCGCCGCGCGTGACCTGGAGGTAGACGAGGCCGTTCGCAACCTTGTTGCGAGCGATAAGGTCTTTCTGGATCTCGGTGATGCGCTCGACCGTCTCCGGCAGCTTCAGCTTGATCTCGCCAACCGAACGCTCCAGCCGCGCCAGATGCGAGGCGTTGTCGACCAGCTTGCCGTCAAGCACGGCCGAGACCTCATAGATGCCGTCGGCGAACAGGAAGCCGCGGTCGAGCACCGAGATTTTGGCGTCGGAGAGCGGGACGAATGAGCCGTTGACGTAGGCGATCGAGTCCAAGGCAGGTCTCCAGGCGGGAAAGGCGGGATTGCCTCCGGTATAGGAGATTTGGCGCGCCCGATAAACCCTCCTCTTCGCGGTCCCGGGGCGCGCGACTGCGTCGCGCCCCCTGACGGCGAAGCTAATGCGACAAAATCTTCGACAAGAACTTCTGCGCGCGGTCGCTGCGGGGTTTGCCGAAGAAGTCGTCCTTTGGGGCGTCCTCGACGATCTCGCCGCGGTCCATGAAGATCACGCGGTTGGCGACCTTGCGGGCGAAGCCCATTTCGTGGGTCACGACCATCATGGTCATGCCTTCGCGGGCGAGATCGACCATGACGTCAAGCACCTCGCTGATCATTTCCGGATCGAGCGCCGAGGTCGGCTCGTCGAACAGCATGGCGATGGGGTCCATGGCGAGCGCCCGCGCGATGGCGACGCGCTGCTGCTGGCCGCCTGAGAGCTGCGCGGGAAATTTCTGTGCATGCTCCGTCAGGCCGACTCGCTCCAGCAGCTGCATACCCTTCGCCGTCGCCTTGTCGTGGGAACGGCCGAGCACCTTCTGCTGCGCGAGGCAGAGATTATCGATGATCTTCAGATGCGGGAACAGTTCGAAGTGCTGGAACACCATGCCGACGCGCGAGCGCAGCTTTGGCAAATTGGTCTTGGAGTCGTTGACCTTTATCCCGTCGATGCTGATGTCGCCCTTCTGGAATGGCTCCAGCGCGTTGACGCATTTGATCAGCGTCGACTTGCCCGAACCTGACGGGCCGCAGACCACAACGACCTCGCCCTTGGCGACGCTGGTAGAGCAATCGGTCAGCACCTGGAAGGTCGGGGTGTACCATTTATCGACGTGGCTGATTTCGATCATGACGGGCCCTAGCGAAGGATGGCGATGCGTGCCTGGAGGCGGCGGACGCCGAAGGACGCGATACAGGAAATGGTGAAGTAGACGACGGCGGCGAACAGGTACATCTCGACCAGACGACCGTCGCGCTGTGCGACCTTGCTGGCCGCACCGAGGAAATCCGTAATCGACAACACGTAGACCAGCGAGGTGTCCTGGAACAGCACGATGGTCTGCGTGATCAGCACCGGCAGCATGTTGCGGAACGCCTGCGGCAGCACGACGTAGCGCATGGTCTGCGCATAGGTCAGGCCGAGGGCGTTGGCGGCGGCCGGCTGCCCGCGCGAGATCGACTGGATACCGGCGCGCATGATCTCGGAGAAATAGGCCGCTTCGAACATGATGAAGGTGATGAGCGAGGACGCAAACGCGCCGACGCCGATCGGGCGCGAGGCGCCGGTCAGCCACTGTCCGATATAGGGCACCAGGAAGTAGAACCAGAAGATCACCAGCACCAGCGGCAGCGAGCGCATGAAGTCGACATAGAGACCGGCAATGCGCCCCAGCGTCTTGTAGCCGGAGAGCCGCATCAGCGCGATCGCCGTGCCGAAGATCAGGCCACCGAGCGCGGAGAGCGCCGTCAGCATCAACGTGAAGCTCATGCCCTCGTAGAACAGATAGGGCAGCGCGCGGATGATGACGTCGAAATCGAAATTGCTGAACATCGTGCTATTTCCCCGTGATGTAGCCGGGGATCGCGACGTAGCGCTCGAGGAAGCGCATGGCGGTCACGACGACGGCGTTGACGAGGAGATACAGAAGGGTCGCGGCGGTGAAGGCCTCGAACACCTGGAACGAGAATTCCTGCATCGAGCGGGCCTGGCCGGTCAGCTCCAAGAGGCCGATGGTGATGGCGACCGCGGTGTTCTTGATGGTGTTGAGGAACTCGGAGGTCAGCGGCGGCAGGATGATGCGGAACGCCATCGGCAGCAGCACATAGCGATAGCCCTGCATCGTGGTCAGCCCGAGCGCGGTCGCGGCCATCCTCTGCCCGCGCGGCAGCGAGCCGATGCCGGCCTGCAATTGCACCGCGACGCGCGCCGACATGAAGAAGCCGATGCCGATCGCCGCCGTCCAGAACGGCGCGTTCGGCAGTTGCTTCAGCCACAGCCCGGCAGCCTTCGGCAACAATTCCGGCAGCACGAAGAACCACAGGAACAGCTGCACCAGCAGCGGCATGTTGCGGAAGAATTCGACGTAAGCGAAGCCGAACCAGTTAGCGCCCTTCGACGGGAGCGTACGCATCACACCGACGATCGAACCGGTGATCAGGGCGATGATCCAGGCCAGCACCCCGGTTTCGAGGGTCAGCACCAGTCCCGACAGCAGCAGGTCGAGATAGGTGCCGGTCCCCATCGGGTTCGGCTCGAAGAAAATTCCCCAGTTCCAATGGTAGTTCACGTGTCCCCCGCGCGAACGCGCCCCGTCAGAGAGCTATTGGGCGTCTATGCAAATGTCCGGCCACTCTGGTGTCAAGAGTGGCCGGACATGATCCCGACCGCAAGGGGTCGAGGTTCGATCTTACTTGTAATCGTCCGGGTTCGGCGAGTCCGAGGGCTTCGCGAACTCGTGCTTCAGCTCGGGCGAAATCGGCGTGTTGAGGTTGAGACCCTTCGGCGGGATCTTGGCCATGAACCACTTGTCGTAGATCTTCTGGCCTTCACCGGAAGTGTAGAGCGCAGCGGTTGCCGCATCGACGACCTTCTTGAACGGCGCGTCGTCCTTGCGCAGCATGATGGCATAGGGCTCAGGCTTGGAGAACGCATCCTTGGAGATGACGTAGTCGCCCGGCGTCTTCGAGCCGGCAACGAGGCTGGCGAGCAGGATGTCGTCCATCACGAAGGCGACCGCGCGATCGGTCTCGACCATCAGGAAGGCTTCGGCGTGATCCTTGGCCGGGATGATGGTGGCGCCGAGCTTCTTCTCGACGTTGGCTTCGGTCAGCTGCTTGATGTTGGTGGTGCCGGCAGTGGAGACCACCGTCTTGCCCTTGAGGTCGTCGATCGACTTCAGTCCGCTCGCCTTCTTGAAGACGTAGCGGCTGGCGGTCAGGAAGTGGGTGTTGGTGAAGGCAACCTGCTTCTGGCGCTCGACATTATTGGTGGTCGAGCCGCATTCGAGATCGATGGTGCCGTTCGCCATCAGCGGAATACGCGTGGCCGAGGTGACCGGATTGAGCTTCACCTCGAGCTTGTCGAGCTTGAGCTCCTTCTTCACGGCGTCGACGATCTTGTAGCAGATGTCCATGGCGAACCCGACGGGCTTCTGGTTGTCGTCGAGATAGGAGAACGGGATCGAGGAATCGCGGAAGCCCAGCGTGATGGCGCCGGTGTCCTTGATGTTCTTCAGCGTGCCGGTCAGCTCCTGGGCCCCAGCCTGGCTGACGGCGAAGGTCGCGGCGAGCGCGAGCCCGATGCTACGGAAATGTCTCACTTTTTTGTTCCTCTTTCAGGATGATGCGGCGGGATGCAAGCACAAATCAGGCCGAAATAGAATGTAACTTTCGGCTGGATCGCGGCTCAAGTTAACCGGCTGAGGTCAGCGGCCTTGGTAACTCCCCGAGATCCCAGAACAGGCCGGCCATCACCGTCAAGGCTTCTTCGGTCAATGGCAGCAGGATGTGCTCATTGGGCGCATGCTGGGAGCAGCCGGGATAGGAATGCGGGACCCAGATCGTCGGCAGGCCCAGAATCTCGGAAAACACATCGTTCGGCAGCGAGCCGCCGAAGTTCGGCAGCACCGCCGGCACCTTGCCGGTGGTGTTTTGGACTGAATCAGCTGCCCATTTGATCCAGGGGCTGTCGAAATCGGTGCGCGAGGCTGCAAAGCTCTGGGCCGCCCTCACCTCGACCATCGGAAAGCCGCGTCCGACAAGATGCGCCCGAACAGCGTCGATCAGGCCATCGACCTTGGTGCCGACCACGAAACGCAGTTGCAGCACGGCATTGGCGTGACCGGGAATGGCATTGGCCGGCTTCTCGATATTGCCCGACGACATCGCCAGAACTTCCAGCGTGTTCCAGGCATAGAGCCGCTCGGCCGCGGACAGGCCGTCTTCGCCCCAGTTTTCCGCAAGCGCGGGCTCATCCTCGGTCGGCACGACCTGCACATCGGCAAGATAGCTGCGGATCTGGTTGGTGAGCCGCGGCGGCTTCAGTGCATCGAGCTGAAGCCGGCCATGGCCGTCGACCAGCGTTGAAATCGCGTTGACCAAAATGGTCGCGGGGTTGGCGAGCACGCCGCCCCAATTGCCGGAATGATGTCCGCCATCGCGCAAATTGACGTCGAGATGGATGCGGATGCCGCCACGACAGCCCAGAAACAGCGTCGGCCGATCCGCCGACAGCCGCGGCCCATCGGAGGCCATGAACAGATCTGCCTTGAGCGCGTCACGATTGAGGTCGCAGACCTTGCCCAGATCAGGCGAGCCGATCTCCTCGCCCATCTCGACGATGAATTTTGCATTGAAGCCGAGCTTGCCGCCACGGGCCTCACGCACGGCGCGAAGTGCCGCCATGTTGATGCTGTGCTGGCCCTTGTTGTCGGCGGTGCCGCGGCCATAGAGGCGAATGCCGGCTGTTGTCGTGCGCCAGGGATCGCGGCCGTCGCGCCACTCGCCCTCCATGCCGTCGACGACGTCGCCATGGCCGTAAATCAGCACGGTCGGCAGCGACGCACCCTCGTGGTGCTCGGCAAACAGGAACGGCGCCTTGCCGCTCGGGGATTCGACCAGGCGGCTCGTAAAGTCGAGCGCCGCAAAGGCCGGCATCATCTCCTGTTCCAGATAGGCGCGCAGCTCCGGCCCGCGCGACGGATTCTGGCTCTCGGTCTTGAAGGCGACGCGGCGGTCGAGTTCAGCGAGGAACGCACCGGATTTGAAGTCATCCCTGGCGCGGGCGATGGCGTCGTCTCTGGTCATTGTTTGCTTTTCAAGGTTTCGAGGCGATCAAACGTAGCGAGCTACACTGCGCGTCGAAAGTGGCGGGGAGTAGGGTCGTTCTTTTAGATCGTCTTGGGATTTCGTTCTTGCTCTCTTGAGATTGGCTTGCCAAGGCCTGAAGCGCCGCTGATTTTGGCCTTGCCAATATCGAAGCCTTTATATTTTTTTGCCCTTGCCAAGGGCCGGTTATATGCAAGAACTTCGCCAAGTTGGGGCGCACATCTATCATTCGAAGAGCGCTCAGTACAGGGCGCCGGGGGACCAGCATGGCCAAGCAGATCAGGCTCAACGCATTCGCGATGAATTGCGTCGCGCATCAGTCACCGGGGCTATGGACCCATCCGCGCGACCGCACCGCCGAATATAACCGCCTGCCGTACTGGATCGATCTCGCCAAGACGCTGGAACGCGGCCGCTTCGACGGGTTGTTCCTCGCCGACGTGCTCGGCGTCTACGACGTCTATGGCAACAGCCCTGACGCAGCCTTGCGCAATGCAGCACAGACGCCGTCGAACGAGCCGCTGCTGCTCCTCTCGGCGATGGCGGCGGTGACCAGGAATCTCGGCTTCGGCGTCACCAGCAATCTCTCCTTCGAGCCGCCCTACCCGTTCGCACGGCGGATGTCGACGCTCGACCATCTCACCGAGGGTCGGATCGGCTGGAACGTCGTCACCGGCTATCTCGATAGTGCCGCGCGTGGCGCCGGCAAGGAGAAACAGGCCGGACATGACGACCGCTACGACATCGCCGACGAATATATGGAGGTCGTCTATAAGCTCTGGGAAGGAAGCTGGGAGGACGATGCGGTGCTGCGCGACCGCAAGCGCGGCGTCTTCACCGATCCCAGCAAAATTCATCGCGTCAACCATGAGAGCGCGAACTACCGCATCAACAACACCATCCATCTGAGCGAACCATCGCCGCAGCGCACGCCTGTGCTTTACCAGGCCGGCACCTCGCCGCGCGGCCGGCAGTTCGCGGCCAAGCATGCCGAATGCGTGTTCATGTCGGGGCCTTCGGCCAAGATCATTGCGCCGCGCGTCTCTGCGATCCGCCAGGAGGCCGCCGCACTCGGCCGCAACCCCGCCGAGATCCTCATGTTCAACATGATGACGATCATCCTCGGCAACACGGAGGCCGAAGCTGCAGCGAAATGCGCCGACTACCGGTCGCATATCAATCCGGAAGGCGCCCTCGCCCTGATGTCGGGATGGACCGGCATCGACTTCTCCGGCTACGAACTCGACCAGCAGGTCCGTCACGTCCAGAACGATGCCGGTCGCAGCGCACTGGACAACGTCACCCGTGGCGACCCCGATCGCGTCTGGACCGTGCGCGACGTCATCGAGCATGTCGGCATCGGCGGCGCCGGCCCGGTCGTGGTTGGCACGCCCGAAAGCGTTGCTGACAAGATCGAGGACTGGTTCGAGAAGACCGATGTCGACGGCCTCAACGTCGCGTTTGCGATCTCGCCCGGCGATTTCGAGGACATCGCCGACATGCTGGTGCCGGAGCTGACCAAGCGCGGACGATACAAGCCGGAATACGCGAAGGGCACGCTGCGGGAGAAGCTGTTCGGCGATGGCCGCGCGCGGCTCGATGCACCGCATCCGGCGGCGGGGTATCGGGTGGGGAAGAAGGGGTAGGCTCCTCGTCATCGCGAGCGGAGCGACGCAATCCAGAAGCCCCTCCGCAGAGACAGCCTGGATTGCTTCGTCGCACCAGCGCAAAATTGCTTCGCAATTTTGTCGCGGGCTCCTCGCAATGACGGCGGTGGGCAGACTGCCCTACACTTTCCCGTCCACCATCACCTCGATCAGCTTCGTCCCCGGCCGGCCGAACGCCGACGCCAACGTCGCCTTCAGCTCGCGGGGATCGCTGATCTTGATCGCCTCGCAGCCCAGCGCTTTCGCGACGCCGGTGAAATCCACGGGCGGATCGACGAAATCCATACCGACGTAATTGTCGTCGCCATGGAACGCTAGCAAGCGCTGCTTGATGATGCGGTAGCCGCCATTGTTGGCGATGACGACGTTGAGCGGCAGCTTGTGGTGCGCGGCGGTCCACAGCGACTGGATCGAATACATCGCGCTGCCGTCGCCTGAGAAACACACGACGGGGCGGTCCGGATTGGCGATGCTGGCGCCGACCGAGGCCGGCAAGCCCCAACCGATGCCGCCGGAGGCAAGACCGTGATAGCCATAGCGGTCGCGGTGCGGACGCAGCGCGGTGATCTGGCGACTGGAGGTGAGCCCTTCGTCGACGAGGATCGCATGGTCAGGCATCGCATCGACCATTTGCAGCACCAGAAAATCCGGATCGATCGGCGCACGACCCGCGCTCTTGCCGATCTGCTCGACCAGCGCGGTGCGCCGCGCAGTCCAGTTCTTCGGCGCGAGCTCGGCGAGACGCTGCCTGGCGCGGCTCGCAAGTGTCGCGCCACCCATCTCCTTCAGCACCGGGATCAGCGCGCGCAACGTTTCCTTCAAATCCGCCTTCAGCGCGATCTCCGCGCCGTAGTTCTTCGCGATCTCCCAGTCGACGAGACCGATCTGCACGATACCGAGTCCGTCAGGCAGCGCTTCGACCTCGCTATAGACAGACATGCGCACGGGATCGCCGCCAAGCGCGATCAGCAGATCGTAAGGCGCCAGCGTATCCCGCGCGATCTTCTGCACACGGGCCAGCGTGCCGACGAAGCTCGGGCTCTCGGAGAGGAAGTGCGAGCCATAAGGCGTCGAGGATTGATAGGCGGCGGCGCCAAGCAGTTCGGCGAGTTCGGCGGCCTCCTTCAGCGCGTCGCTCTTGACCACCTCGTCCATGGTGACGATGACAGGGCGTTCGGCCTTCAGCAGCCGCGCGGCAAACGCCCTCAGCGCTTCGTCCGACGGCTTTGTGCGCGCGTCAATGCGCGTGGAGCGGCCGAGATCAATGCCAGCCTCGCTGTTGAGGATGTCACCGGGCAGCGAGATGAACACCGGTCCGGTCGGCGGCGTCATCGCAACTTTTGCGGCGCGGCGCACGATGCGCGGCAGGTCCTCCAGCCGCGTCACTTCGACCGCCCATTTGACCAGCGGCTCGGCCATGCGCACCAGCGGGCCATACAGCACCGGCTCCATCAAGCCATGGCCCTGCTCCTGCTGACCCGCGGTCAGGATCATCGGCGTGCCCGTGAACTGGGCGTTGTAGAGCGAGCCCATCGCGTTGCCGAGCCCGGGCGCGACATGGACGTTGCAGGCAACGAGCTTGCCGGAGGCGCGGCTGTAGCCATCGGCGATCGCCACGACCAGGCTCTCCTGCATCGCCATCACATAAGTGAGATCAGGATGGTCCTTCAGCGCATGCATGATCGGCAGCTCGGTGGTGCCGGGATTGCCGAACAGATGCGTGATGCCCTCGTCCTTGAGTAGCGCGAGAAAAGCGGAGCGGCCGGTGATCTTGTTCTTCATATTTCCTCCAGGAGCGGACGTTGCCGCAAGGACCGCCGCATGATGGCCGAAATCGTAGGAGGCGCGCAAGGAAGCGCGGTCATGGCTGCGTTGCGCGGGCACGGCGCGCTACATCTCCTCGCGCCCCAACTCAAACGGATCCTCGCCGCCCGCACGCTTCTTCTTTTTCGAGCGCTGCCAGACCACGCCGGGAAAGCCCTTCAGCGGCACCAGCGGCTCGCCGGTATAGGTCCATTCCTGCAGCTCCTCGATCGCGATGTGATAGAGCGGCTGGCGCCCGGTGCGCTCCCGAAACAGCGCACGGGGGATGTTGACCATATGCGGGCCGCGCGGGCGCTCATAGGCGATCGGCGTGCCGCAATGGGCGCAGAAACTGCGCGCGGTCTTGGTCGCCTTGTCCTCGTAGCGGGTCAGCGCGGTCTTGCCGGAGGTGACGCGAAACCGCTTCTTCCAGCTGCCGACATAGGTCGCGTAGGCCGCACCATGGGCACGACGGCTGGCGGCGGAGTGATCGTGCCAGGCCCAGCGCGCAGGAATGTCGATCTCGAAGGTGACCTTGCCGCAGAGGCATTGGCCGGTAGCTATTCCTGCGGCGACTGCGGCTTTGGCCATGGTGCGTTGCTCTCCGTCTTCCTGCGAGAGCACCACAATAGCTCCGTAGCCCGGATGGAGCGAAGCGCAATTCGGGGCCTTGGACACGCGGGACGAAACCCGGATTTCGCTGCGCGCCATCCGGGCTACGAAGGTCCCTAAGCCGGTGTCAGCTCGTCATAAGCCGGATAATCCGTATACCCCTTCTCCTCCCCGCCATAGAACGTCGCGCGGTTGTACGGCGTAATCGGGTGGTCGTGCTCGAGCCGGCGCGGCAGATCGGGGTTGGAGATGAAGATGCGGCCGAAGGCGATAATGTCGGCGTGGCCGTCGGCGATCGCGGCATTCGCGGTTTCGCCGGTGAACCCACCGGCTGTCATCAGCACGCCGCTGTAGTGCGGGCGGAACAGCACCATCGCGGATGGCACGTTCTCCCAATGGACATCTGCGCGGCCCGCGCCGCTGGAGCGCGGTTCGATGAAATGCAGATAGGCCAAACCGAGCTTGTCGATCGCCTTCACCACGTGGGTATAGAGGGGCATCGGGTCGGGCTCGCGGGAATCGTTCGCAATGCCGTGCGGCGACAGGCGCACGCCGACGCGGTTGGCGCCCCAGACGTCGATCGCAGCCTGTGTCACTTCGAGCAGCAGGCGGGTCCGGTTCTCGATCGAGCCGCCATATTGGTCGGTGCGCTGGTTGCTGCGCGACTGCAAAAACTGCTCGAGCAGATAGCCGTTGGCGCCGTGAATCTCGACGCCGTCAAAGCCGGCGGCGAGCGCATTCTTCGCGCCCTGCCGGAACGCCTCGACCACGCCCTTGACCTCGTCGATCTCCAGCGCGCGCGGCGTCTCGTATTCGGCGAGTTTGCCGTCGGCGGTCATCGCCTTCATGCCTTCGGCCTTGATCGCGATCGCCGAGGCCGAAACCGGCAGCTGGCCACCATGATAAGACGAGTGCGAGACGCGGCCGACATGCCAGAGCTGGAGAAAGATGATGCCGCCCTTGGCGTGCACGGCATCGACCACCTTGCGCCAGCCGGCGATCTGCGCCTCCGAATAGATGCCGGGCGTCGCCGGATTGCCACGGCCGTGCGAAACCACCGGCGAGGCTTCGGCGATGAGCAGACCGCCCGACGTCGCACGCTGACCGTAATATTCGGCGTTGAGCGGCCGCGGCGAAAAGCTCTCGCGCTCGGCGCGCATGCGCGTCAGCGGCGCCATCGCGACGCGATGCGCGAGCTTGTACGGACCGACCTGCAACGGTCTAAACAACGCTTCGAATTTCATGTAGTCCCCGGATGTCTTTGAAAGGATGCGGATCATATAGCGAGGGGCGGCCGCCGGAAAAGGCGCCGCCCCTACCAAAAGCAGATATTCCCTCGCGCGGAACGCAGGAGAGGATAGGTCTTACGCCGTCTTGATCCAGACAGCTTTCACGTTGAGATATTCCTCGACGTGCTGCTTGCCGGACTCACGGCCATAGCCGCTCATCTTGTAGCCGCCGAACGGCACGGCCGGGTCCATCGCCTGGTAGCAATTCACCCACACCGAGCCGGCGCGCAAGCGTTTCGCGACCGCATGTGCCTTGGTGACGTCACGCGTCCACAGGCCGGAGCCGAGGCCGAACGTGGTGTTGTTGGCGCGCTTGACGAGCTCGTCCATGTCCTTGAACGCGATCGCGGAGATCACAGGACCAAAAATCTCCTCCTGCGCGATGCGCATGTTGTCCTGGACGCCCGCGAACACCGTCGGCGAGACGAAGAAGCCCTTTGACAACGCGCCTTCGGTGACACGGCCGCCGCCGGCGAGCGCCTTGGCGCCTTCCTTCTGGCCGATGTCGAGATAGCTGGTGACGCGCTCGAGTTGCTGCTCGGAGACCAGCGGGCCTATCTGGGTGTTGGGATCGAGGCCGTTGCCGACCTGTAGCTTCTTGCCGAACTCGGCGACACGGCCGACGAATTCCTCGTAGATCGACTGCTCGACAAACAGACGCGTGCCGGCACTGCAGATCTGGCCCGAATTGGCGAACACCGCCATCGCGGCACCCGGCACCGCCGCATCGAGATCGGCATCCGCGAACACGATGTCCGGCGACTTGCCGCCGAGTTCGAGCGAAACACGCTTGAGGTTGCCGGCCGACGCGCGGATGATCGACTGTCCCGTGACGTGGGAGCCGGTGAAGGCAACCTTGTCGACGTCATGATGCGAGGCGAGCGCGGCGCCCGCGGTTTCGCCATAGCCGGGCACGACGTTGACGACGCCGGGCGGAATGCCGGCTTCCATCGCGAGCTCGGCGATGCGCAGCGAGGTCAGCGGCGCCTCTTCGGCGGGCTTGAGCACCACGGTGCAACCGGTCGCGATCGCAGGCCCGATCTTCCAGAGCGTCGCGGTGAGCGGGCCATTCCAGGGGATGATGGCGCCGACGACACCAACGGGCTCCTTCAGCGTGTAGGAGAAGATTTCGCCGGGCAGTGAGTTCTCGATGGTCTCGCCATGGATCGCGGTGGTCTGGCCGGCGTAATAGCGCAGCATGCCGACGGCGCGCAGGCGATAGGCACGGGTGCGGCTCAGCGGCGCACCCATGTCGAGCGTGTCGAGCTGCGACAATTCGTCGAAATTCTTCTCGACGAGGTCGGCGAGCTTGAGCAGCAGGTTCTGCCGCTCGAACGGCTTGACCTTGCTCCAGGGACCTTCGAACGCGCGGCGGGCGGCCGCGACTGAGCGATCGATATCTTCCTTGTCGCCCTCGGCGACGGTTGCGAGCAGTTCGCCGGTGGCAGGGTTATGGGTCTCGAAGCGCTTGCCCGAGGCAGCATCGACCCACTTCCCGTCGATCAGCATCTGCTTGTAGGACCCGTTGGCGAACGGATGGCGCGTGATCGGAATAGCCTGCGACACAGCCATGGCTGCACTCCCTAGGTAGACGATTGATTGAGTTCGATTTGGGCAGGATCGTTAGGTCAAACAGAATACAGCGGCGCCGGAAAGGCGTAAAGTCGGCCTGGAACGAAGACCTCCCATGCCGACTTGTGCAGGGTCGCTCGGGCGCCATGTTATAGCTCGACCACAGCCCGTCCCGGAGAACAGCCATGCCGCATCCCGTCATCGCCAAAGGCAATGTCGCCGTGATCACCGGGGGCGCATCCGGCATCGGTCTTGCGGCGGCAACAGCGTTTGCGCGCGCGGGGATGAGAGTGTGCATCGTCGACGTCGACGAGGGACGGTTGGCAGAGGCCGCAACAAAACTGTCATTGATCGCAGGGCCTGCGAATGTGATGACGTCCGTGGTCGATGTCAGCCGGGCCGAGAGCGTGACGGAACTGGAACGCGCCGTGGGCGCGCATTTCGGCGGCACGGACCTGCTCATGAACAATGCCGGTATCCAGCCGGGCAGCACACTGTTCGGCGAACCGGATCATTGGCAGCGCATCATCGGCGTCAACATGTGGGGCATCATCAACGGCGCGCGCATCTTCGCAGCCCCTATGATCGCGCGCGGCAAGGCCGGTTTGATCATCAACACCGGCTCGAAGCAGGGCATCACCACCCCACCCGGCGATCCCGCCTACAACGTCTCCAAGGCCGGCGTGAAGGCGTTTACGGAGGCGCTCCAGCACGAGCTGCGCAACACGAAAGACTGCCACATCACAGCACATCTGCTGATCCCCGGCTTCGTGTTCACAGGGCTCACCGCCAAGGGCCGCACCGAAAAGCCCGCCGGCGCATGGACGCCGGAGCAGACCATCGATTTCATGATCGGGCGGCTGGAGGCCGGCGATTTCTACATCCTCTGCCCGGACAATGACGTGCCGCGCGCACTCGACGAGAAGCGCATGCTCTGGGCGGCCGGCGATATCGTCGAGAACCGCCCGCCGCTGTCGCGCTGGCATCCGGACTATGGGGATGCGTTCGCCAGGTTCGTGAAGGGGGATTAGGCTTGCACCGCTGTCTCACTCCCTCGCCCCGTTCTTGCAGGGCGAGGGAGTGGTGAGGGCTGCCTCGGCAATAAGAAGCCTACAGCGTTTCCTGCTGGTGCCCGCAATTCTTGCAGGCGAACTTGACGCGGTTCTGGCCTTTTTCCGCCTGGATCCGGTTTGGCGCGCCGCACTTACCGCAGACGGCCTCGATGCGGGTGGCGCCCTGCTTGACGACGATGGTCTTCTTTTCCATCGATTCGCGGATCAGGCGCTCGGCCTCTTCACGCAGGGATTGTTTCGACAAAGCTCGTCTCCGCCTCTGAAAACGCGAGAGCCATATCGCATCTGCGTTCGAATCTCAATCGGCAATGCCGGCTCAAACCTCGACGATCACATAACTATCTTCGACATGCACTGGGAACGTTTCGGCGACATACGGGCCCTTCTGCAATTCGTCGCCGCGTTCCACCGCAACCGGATACGACCGGATCTTGACGCGTTTTGGATCGAACCAGGACTGGCCGTTGCGCATGTCGAATTCCCAGCCGTGCCAGGGACATCGCAGCATCTCGCCGACGCGCGAGCGCTCGTAGATTCCGGGCTCGGGCGAGGTCAGCCGCGCCACGCAGGCCGCCTTTTCCAGCGGCGCACCTTCGTGCGGGCAGCGGTTCAGCAGTGCAAAGAACTCGCCATTGACATGAAACACGACGATATCGCGGCCCGCGATGTCGACGACCTTGTTGCCGCCGGGCGGGATCTCCGTGGTGCGCGCGACGATGTGACGGGCCATGGTGATCAGAACTTGTAGACCGCACGCGCATTGGTGCTGAATATCTTCTTCCGCTCCGCCTCCGTCAGCGGCGTCTTGAACGCGAAGCGCGGATCGTCGAAATCCCAGTGGGGATAGTCCGACGAAAACAACAAGCGATCGATACCGACCCATTCGATCGGCGAGCGCAGATGCCGCGCCTCGTCCGGCTCGTCGATTGGCTGCGTCGTGAACCAGAATTGCTCGCGGACATATTCGGACGGCTTGCGCTTGAGATGCGGTACCTCGCTGCGAAAACGCTCGAAATGCTGGTCCATCCGCCACACCGCTGACGGGATCCAGCCGAAGCCGCCTTCGATGAAGACGAACTTCAGCTTCGGGAAGCGCTCCGGCACGCCCTCGATCACGAGGCTCGCTAGCTGCGCCGCGATGGTGTGGGCGTTGGACTGGTGCTCCTCGACATAATAGGACGGCCAGCCGCCGCCAGTCGGCGCGTGGCCGCCATAGCCTCCGACATGGATGCCGAGCGGCAGGTCCAGCGCCTGCGCGCGCTCGTAGATCGGCCAGTAGCGGCGGCGGCCGAGCGGCTCGTTGGCGCGCGGCGAGACATTGATCTGGATGTATTCGCCGATTTTCGCGCAGCGCTCGATCTCGGCGATCGCCAGATCCGTGCCGTCCTGCCCGACCAGGATCGAGGCCTTCAGGCGCGGGTCCCGGTGCGACCAGAACGCCGGCTGCCAGTCGTTGATGGCGCGCTGGATCGCGGCGCCGAATTCGAGATTCTGCTGCGAGAAAATGAAGAGATCGAGCACCTGCAAGATCCCGAACTCGACATCGAGCGGATCGAGATGCTGCTTTTGCATGAAAGCAAGATCGGAACCGGGTGGCCCGCCCGTCGGCGGCCAGGCATCGCGCCGCGCGATCAGCGGCGATGAGCGCGGATAGGGCGTCGTGAACAGATAAGGCGTGCGCAGATGGCTGCCATATTCCCTCAGATGCTGCTGCCAGCGCTTCGGCAGGAACTCGTTGAGGTCGTCGAAGGAATGCAGGCTCGGATGCACGTCGCAATCGACGATGCGCAGCCGCGCGGCGGCGGGTTTCTCGTCGTCACGCAGCGGACGGTCGATGACTTCATTCATGCGAACCTCCAAGTTCTTTGTTTGCGCATGATCTTATCGGAAAACCGGTCTCCACTTTTCCGGATCATGCACTAGTTGAGCGACAACCGCGGAAATGTCTCCAGCGGATTGTCGACGCACATCTTGTCGATGATGCTCTTCGGCAAGTGCGGCGGGATCGGATCGTCACCGTCGAACTGCCAGTGCGGATAGTCGGACGCGAACAGGAACATCTTGTCGGAGCCGATCTGGTCGATGATCTCCTCGACGCTTTTGGCGTCGCCCGGCGCATCGAACGGCTGCATGGTGACGCGAAAATTGTCACGGATGATCGCGGCGGGCTCTCGCTCCACCCAGGGCACCTCGACGCGCACGCCGCGCCAGGTCTTGTTGGCGCGCCACATGAAGGCCGGCAGCCAGCTGACGCCGGACTCCATCAGCACGACCTTGAGATCGGGATATTTGCCGAACACGCCTTCGTAGATCAGGCTCAGGATCTGCGCCTGAAACGCCTGCGCCTCGACAAAGTAATATTCGTAGCGATGCGAGGGCCAGCCGGCCGAGCTCGGTGCCTGTCGATATTGCGTGCCGGCGTGGATTGCGAGCGGCAGCTTGTACTTTTCAGCGAGCTGATAGACCGGCCAGAAATGCCGCCGGCCCAGCAGCGTCTCGCCCTGCGCCAGCACCAGGATGGAGACGAAACGGTTGTCGCCGGCGCGGCGCTCGATTTCCTCGATGGCCAGGTCAGGCGCCTGCATCGGCACCACGATCGAGGCGCGCAAGCGGGAATCGCGCGCGAGCCATTCGGCGGCGATCCAATCGTTGATCGCCTTGCAGAAGTCTGCCGCCATGTAGGAATCGAACACGGCCTGGGCGCCGTAGAGCACGTTGAGGATCGCGTGGCTCGCGCCCAATTGGTCGAAGGCGCCTTTCTGCACCATCGCCAGATCAGAGCCTGGCTTCGTGCCATTGGCCGGCCGCCAGTCGGAGCGGCCAGAAAACGGCATGCTCGGCGGATAGGAGGTGAGGTCGAGGCCGTCGATGGCGCGGCTCACCACCTGCTCTTTCCAGTGGTCACTGAGATAAGGAAGCAGCGTCGTACGCGTCCCACCAACCGCCGGGTGGATGTCGCAGTCGATCCGCGTCGCCGCCATGGATGCTTCCTCGCCAAGATCTTGTGGGCTCATCTTTATTGGCGGCGTTCTTTTTGTGCGCCGCCTCGGCAGAGTGCTCCGGCAGGTGCCGACGCGCAAGGGCGCGGGCCTGCGCGATCCGTCATGGCTCGGTTGCATTTCGCAAACGCGGTATCAAGTCAGGCGGGCGCATCCAGCGGAATCGCGGTCTTGGTGGCGGGAGCGGCGACTGACTAAAATTTCGCCTGTCGCATCGCGAGCGACGCGCTTAGCCTTCGCCGCGTTCCGTCCTCTCTCCTCTCCTCTCCCTCGGAGTTCCCATGTCCCTCCTCATCCGCGGCGGCACCGTCGTCAATCATGATCATTCGCGCCGTGCGGACGTTCTGATCGAGGGCGACACCATCGTTGCGGTCGGCGCCTCGATCGTGGCGCCAACGGGTGCGGAAATCATCGACGCTGGCGGCGCCTATGTCATTCCCGGCGGCATCGATCCGCACACCCATCTCGAAATGCCGTTCATGGGCACCGTCACCGCCGATGATTTCGAGTCCGGCACCAAGGCGGCGTTGACCGGCGGCACCACCATGGTGGTGGATTTCTGCCTGCCCAGTCCCGGCCAGTCGATGCTCGCGGCCTACCAGGAGTGGCGGCACAAATCCGAGAAGGCGGCGACCGACTACGGCTTCCACATGGCGGTGACGTCGTGGTCGAAGCAGATCTATGACGAGATGGAGACCGTGGTCAAAACCTACGGCATCAACACCTTCAAGCACTTCATGGCCTACAAGGGCGCGCTGATGGTGAACGATGACGAGCTCTACAACTCGTTCGCGCGCTGCGCCCATCTCGGCGCGATGCCGGTCGTCCACGCGGAAAACGGCGACGTCGTCGCCCTGATGCAGGAAGCACTGATCGCACGCGGCGTCACCGGCCCCGAGGGCCACGCCTATTCGCGGCCACCGGAAGTCGAGGGCGAAGCCACCAACCGGGCCATCATGATCGCCGACATGACTGGCGCGCCGGTCTATATCGTGCACACCAGCTGCCGCGAGGCGCATGAGGCGATCGCGAGGGCGCGCGCCGCCGGAAAGCGCGTCTACGGCGAGCCGTTGATCCAGCATTTGCTGCTCGATGCCGGCGAATATCAGAACAAGGATTGGGATCATTCCGCGCAGCGCGTGATGTCGCCGCCGTTCCGCGACAAATCACATCAGGACAGTCTGTGGGCGGGCCTGCAAGCGGGCTCGCTGCAAGTGGTTGCGACTGACCATTGTGCCTTCACCACCGAGCAGAAGCGGTTCGGCCTTGGCGACTTTCGAAATATCCCGAACGGCACCGGCGGACTGGAAGATCGCCTGGCGCTGCTATGGACTGCCGGCGTCGCCACGGGGCGACTGACCAGGGAAGAATTCGTTGCGGTGACCTCGGCGAACATCGCTCGCATCCTCAACATCTATCCCCGTAAGGGCGCGATCGCCGTCGGCTCGGATGCCGATATCGTGGTGTGGGATCCCAAGGCGAGCAAGACCATCAGCGCGAAGCGGCAGATGAGCCGGATCGACTACAATGTGTTCGAAGGCTTTGCCTGCACCGGCGGACCCGCCGCGGCGCTCTCGCGCGGTCGTATCGTGTGGAAGGATGGCGATCTGCGCGCCGAGGCGGGCGACGGGCATTATATCGAGCGACCCGCCTTCTCGCCGGTGCATGTCGCCAATTCGACATGGAAAGAGCTGACCGCCCCGCGCGCAGTGCCACGCGGAGCGGTGACGCCGTAACGATCAGGCCGCCTTGCCCGCCCGCAGCCGGTCGAGCACCGGCAGGAGTTCGGACGGATCGGGCCGGTGCGTGTAGTCCGGATTCACTTCCGCGTAGGCGATGATGCCGTCGCGCCCAATGACGTAGCGCGCGGGCATCGGCAGCACCCAAGCCGGATTGTCGTTGAACATCGGCAGGTCGTTCTTGAAGGATTTATAGAGCGAGACCAGTTCGCCAGAGAGAGCGAAACGGATGCCGAAGGCGTCGGCGACTTCGCTCCTGACGTCACTCAGGATTGGGAACGACAGCTTGTTGTCGCGCTCGGACTTGCGGCTGTTCGGCGCCGTCTGCGGCGAGATCGCAACGAGGCCGGCGCCCCGCGCGACGATCTCCGGCAGCGCCTCTTGAAGCGCCTGGAGCTCGAGGTTGCAGTATGGACACCAGACACCGCGATAGAACGACACGACCAGCGGTCCCTTCGCGAGCAGGTCGCGCGAGGACGCCGGCTTGTCATCGGGGTCCTTCAGGATGAATTCAGGCGCGGCATCGCCGGCCTTTTTCGCGCGCTGCGCCTGACCGCTCGCGATCAGTTCGGCGGTGGCACGATGCATCGCGTCCAGCGCCTCCCTCGTTGGCTTGAGGGGGAAACGACCGCCCTCGAAGTCGGCTTTGAGGGCGTCGAGTTTGTCTTGCAGGGCCGCACATCATCCCGCGCCTGCCGAAGTTCCTCAGGCTGCATCCACTGCTGCGTGTCGACAGGATCGTTGACCCGTTCTTCACCGCCCGCCGCGACCAAGGCGGCACCGGCATCGGGCTCGCGATCGGGCGCGCGGTGATGGCGAGCCATGGCGGCTCGATCAGGCTGAAGCCGACCGACGTCGGCGTCGCCTTCGAGCTTCAGTTTCCCGCGGCCTAGATTGCAAACACCCAGGCGGCGACAATGGTGCCGATGGTGACCAGACCGGCGATGGTCCAGCCGGCGGCGTATTCCAGCTCGGGATGACCGGTCGCCCGCATGATCTCTGCCGGATCGGCGGTATGCTTCTCTGCCATGACAGCCTCGCACTTCACTCCCCGCGTCATGGATAAGTCGCTTCAGCCGCCATTAGGTTCCATCACGGACGCGCGAATGGCAAAAAAGTCGAAACAACCCCATGCACAGTAGAACGATTTTGCAGACACGAGGCCGGTCGCGCTCCACAACCATTTGACCTGACGCAGCAAAACCGCCGCCCGCGCAATCGCCGTGCGCCCCGCATCTTGCGCCGCAAAATCCGATTGCATGCTACGATGCACGTGATCCAGGGCAGGAGAAAAGCATGGCCGACGACAGGACCAAGCGGGGCGGAGCGGACCGCAAGCTGATTGCGCTCACCGAGAAATACGAAGTCGCCTATTGGTCGAAGAAATTCAAGGTGACGCCGGCCAAGCTGAAATACGCCGTCAAGAAAGTCGGCCACTCCGCACGCAAGGTCGAGGAGTACATCAAGCTCCAGAAGCACCGCGCCGCCGACAAGAGCCGGATCGCGCTCGGCGAAGCCTATGAAGTGCGCTACTGGTCGAAGAAATTCAAGATCACCCCGGCCAGGCTGAAGGCCGCCGTCGCCGCCGCCGGCCATTCGTCCAAAAAGGTCGAGGCGTATCTGATCGCCCAGAAGGCCGCGAAGAAGGCGAAGAAGAAGGCGGCCAAGAAGCCCGCGAAGAAGACAGCCAAGAAGAAGTCCGCTTCGCGGAAAATAGCCAGCCAGACCTTCGAACAGCTGTCCTGCCTGCCGCCGCGCAGGGTGGCGGCGGCCGCGATCCTTCCAGGGAGAGACGCCCATGAAACTCACGATGTCGGCCTGCCTCGCCGGCGCCATGCTTATGGCCGGCGCCTCACACGTCGCGGGTGCGCCCGGTGCTGCTCCTTCGAAAATCTCGGGCTCCACCGCGCTGGCGCTGGCGGGCGTGATCGCGCCGCTGTCGCCGCTCCTGTCGGGCGCCGAGAAGAAGGCGGTGGCGATGCTGTTCGCCGCCAATGCCGACATTCCCTACAAGAAGCCGATCGTGGTGACCGCGGACAGGATCGTCTGCCGCACCAGCAATGTCGACATCACCTTGCGCAACTGCGAGGTCGCCTTCGGCAAGAAGGTCAGGAACGTGAACGGATCCACGGCCAATGAGATCTTCGCGACCGAGGCGCTGGCCGGTATTCCGCCCGATGGCGCGGCGGGATCGAATTTCGAGAGCCTGAGCAAGCTGAGCTGCACGATCGACCCCAACGCGATCAGGCAGAAGGACGGCAGCGGGGCGGATTGCACGTTCCAGCCGGCAAATTGAACGGGGCGTGCGAGGCGAACCAAAGGTGCCGTGAAATCGCCGCAAGATGAACCAACAAGACAAAGTAATAAGGCGAATTGAAAAGACAGGCCAAACCGGCGCACCAATATGAAGCGCTTAAGGCCGGCACCGACGATGATGAAGAATTGTCTCGCATTTTTGCTTGTTCTGACCGTGACAGCGGCCTCCGCGCATGGCCCGGTGCCGGTGCGGCCGGCGGCGCCGTCCGAACTTGTCCGGGTCGGCCTCACCGATAGCGACACGACGGCCGGCGGCGTCGCGCGCCTGTGCGAGCAGGTCACCTTCTCGCGTGGCCTGCGCTATGGCGACAGCGAAGCCAATGTGCTCGACGTCGCGATCAGCGAGGCCACCAAGGCGGACACGCCCCGGCCGGTGCTGCTGTTCGTGGCCGGCGACACTTTTGCCGGCGACCGCGGCGCGCCGGACCTGTCCCGCGACATCCAGGACGAGGCGATGTGCTTTGCCGCGCGCAACGGCATGATCGGGGTGCGCGTGAACTACCGCCTGGCGCCGGCCGCGACCTGGCCGATGGGCGCAACCGACGTGGCGGCGGCATTGTCCTGGATCCATGGCAATATCGATCTGTTCAACGGCGACGCGCGCGAGATCGTCGCAGTCGGCTATGGTGCCGGCGCGTTCCACGTCGCGACGCTGCTGGCGCATCCCGAGCTCCAGACCGACCGCGCCGATGTCGCTGCCGTGGTGCTGGTGTCCGGCATCTATCGCGCCGGCAAGGACGCCAGTGACAGCGAGAAGGCCTATCTCGGCGCCGATACCGCTCAATATGACAAGCGCTCGGTGTTTCCCGGCATCCTGAATGTCGACGCGCCGATCGTGCTGGCCTGGGCCGCCAACGATCCCGCGAACCTCGTCGCGCAGGGCGAAACCCTGAAGAAGACACTCTGCGGCGCCGGACACTGCCCGCGCACCACGCTGCTGCGCAGCCGCGACGGCATCGCGGCCGCGTTCGGGCTGGATGGCTCAGGCGATAGTCTTGCCGAGCCGACACTGTTGCTGGTGCGGCAGTTGGAGGCGCGGGGGCTGCCGTAGCGGGCGCGTGACGTTGGTCAGGCTGAACAGACCGGCCAGCGGCCTCGCGTGAGCCACGCTGGAACGACCACGGACTCCTGTCGCGTGGATGAGGCGGCAAACGCCAGAGAAACACAGAGCATCGGGAGCGTTGCAGAGGCGGAGGTGCGCGCAAGGCCATGCGCGTCCTTCAGATCATATATGTGGAGCACAAGGCTCTTGCTTCAAGACCCCGTCTCCCCCGTAGAAGTCAGGCCCCTACCAAATCTGAGGTGGCAAATGACTGAACATGACGTGATCATCGTCGGCGGCGGCCCAACTGGATTGATGCTGGCCGGAGAGCTGGCCCTGGCCGGCGTGGACGTCGCGATCGTCGAAAGGCGTCCGAACCAGGACGTCGAAGGCTCGCGCGCAAGCGGTCTCCATCCACGGGCGATCGAGCTTCTCGATCAGCGAGGCATAGCGGACAGATTCCTCCCGCAAGGAACCAAGCACTACGCGGTCGCGCTCGCAGGGATTATCCTTGAGGCTCGCGACCGACCGACCCGTCACAACTACACGCTCGGGCTCTGGCAGGAAAAGATCGAGCGCGGTCTCGCCGAGTGGATCTCGGAACTCGCCGTGACGCTCTATCGAGGCTGCGAGATGGCGAATTTGGTCGAAACCGCGGAGCAGGTGGACATCCAGCTGACGGACGGGCGCAGACTCGGTTCAAGCTACCTCGTCGGCTGCGACGGTGGCCGCAGCCTCGTGCGCAAGACCGCGGGCATCGCCTTTCCCGGATCGGAGCCTCAGGCGAGCTACCTCATCTTCGAAGCCGACATTGCGGATGAGCCGCCGCTTGGCATCCGCTACGGGGACCGGGGGCTGTATGCCCTGGGACGGCTCGACGGCGGCCCGCGCCTGCGTGGCATCGTGACGGAGGAGCGGCTCGAGCGGAGCGCAATCCCTGTGGAAGCGGATCTCAGGGCGGCGCTCAAGACTGGCTACGGATCGGATCTGGGCGTCCGCGAGGTCACGTGGATGTCACGGTTCACGGACGCGGCGCGGCAAGCGGAAGCGTATCGGAAGAACCGCATCCTGCTCGCCGGGGACGCCGCGCACGTCCACTCCCCAGTGGGCGGACAGGGCCTGAACGTCGGGCTGCAGGACTCCGTGAATCTCGGGTGGAAGTTGGCCCAGGTGGTGAAAGGGATCTCATCCGACGTCCTGCTCGACACCTATCATACGGAGCGGCACCCGGTTGGAGCCGCGCTGCTCGAGCTCACCCTGGCGCTCACCGCTCTCAACCGTGGCGACGAACACACCACGGCCCTCCGGGGTTTCGTCGCCAATACGATGAAGATGGACGGGCCCAGGAGATGGTATTCCGCCAAGGTGTCCGGCCTCGACGTCCGCTACGGCCCGGAAGGTTGCCATCCTCTGCTCGGCAGGCGCATGCCCGACCTGGACCTCGTCACCGCGGATGGCCCGACCCGCGTGTTCAATTTGATGCGCGATGCGCGGCCGCTCTTCCTCAACCTCGGCACGCTGGAGAGCGCTGTTCCCAAACGATGGGACGAACGGGTCAGGCGGGTCAGCGCGACGTTCACAGGCGTCTGCGAAATGCCGGTGATCGGTGTCGTTCCGTCTCCTGTCGCCGTGCTCGTCCGGCCCGACGGGCACGTCGCCTGGGTCAGCACAGGCGACAGCGAAGGTCTCGTGGAGGCTCTCACGACCTGGTTCGGGGATTAGGCTGCTGTGACTGGAAGAGGGGTGTCACCCGGCACACTTTTCAAGCAGCAGCGCGTCAACATGGCTGCCATTTCGGTCAGGCAGCCATGCGGCGTCCCAAAGTGCGGCCACAGGATTGCCAAACGCTTGACGTAGATCAACTTGTCTCGGTGCGGATTGAGCCGACTTCGTTGGGGACCAACGACAAGGTGTCGAGCATGCGCGTCACCAGCAGACTGCTGTTTGTTTTGATCGCCGCTCTCGCCTCATTGGGGGCGATGTCGCAGCAGCATTCGGATCAGCCCAATTCCGAACCCGGTTCCGACAAGGAAATCCGCATCGGCAACATCGTGCCCTATTCGGGACCGCTCTCGGAATTCGGCGCCATCGGCAAGGCGGAAGCCGCCTATTTCGACATGATCAACGATCGCGGCGGCATCAACGGCCGCAAGGTCCGCTTCGTCACCCGCGACGACAAGTCCGATCCCGCCGCCGCGCTGAAGCTGACCCGCGATCTCGTCGAAAAGGACGACATACAGCTGATGTTCGGATCGTTCGGCACGCCCGGCAATCTCGCCACGCGCTGGTATCTGAACGAGAGGAAAATCCCGCAGCTGTTCGTTGCCTCCGGCGACGAGGAGCTGAGCCAGGCCAAGGCGTTTCCCTGGACCATGGGCTGGCAACCGCCGTTCCGGTCGGAGGGGCGCATCTACGCCAATTATATCCAGGCCTATTATCCGCGGAAGAAGATCGTGGTGCTCTGGCAGAACGACCAGTTCGGCCGCATGCTCTACAAGGGCATCCAGGAGGGCCTCGGCGATCTCAACCGTCACGTCCTCGTCGACGTCGCCTTCGACATTTCGGACGAGCATCTCGAAGGGCACGTCTCGATCCTCAAGCGCGCGGGCGCCGACATCTTCGTCTTTCTCGGCGTGCCGTCGACGGCGGCCAAGGTGATCCAGCTGGCGGCGTCGCTGAATTGGCATCCGGTCTTCATCGTCAACGATGCTTCCGCCTCGATCGCCAATGCGATGGCGCCCGCGGGCCTCGAGAATTCATCCGGCGTGATCTCGGCGGCGTTTCTGAAAGATCCGAGCGACCCCGCCTGGAAGGACGATCCCGCCATGAAGGACTGGTTCGCCTTCATGGACAAATACCATCGGGTCGAAAGCACCAACAACAGCGCGGCGCTCTATGGCTACGCCGCGGCCGAGGCGCTGACGCAGGTGCTGAAGCAGTGCGGCGATGATTTCTCACACGAGAACATCATGCATCAGGCGGCTTCGCTGCGGGATTATCATCCCTCCGTTGCGCTCCCCAATATCAGGATGAACACCTCGCCGGACAGCTATCTGCCGATCAAGCAGATGCGGCTGGTGCAATTCGACGGCCGGTCGTGGCAGCCGTTTGGCGCAGTGATCGAGACGGCGTTCACGGAGGGCGCGGCGCGGTGAGGCGACTCACGCCGGCTTTTCTCCGCCGCCGCATCGTTTAGCGCATCGACCGAATAGGGAATGACCTCGCGTTGTCGCAAATTCGTGGGATTTGCGGTACAGCCTGCGCCCTGCAGAGCCAACAAACGCGAGCCTGCGCAACCCGCATTTGATGGTGGTCGGGCCAAGCACCTTTTCGTTTCATGACGAATGATTAAGATCGGGCATGAACCTGCATTCAGTCCGTCGGGAGACTTCATGACCGAGACCATTCGCATCAAGCGCTTCGTCGCACGTCCCGTGATCGTGCCGATGAACCTGCCGCTCAAGACCTCCACCGGGGCCGTTGCGAAAGCACCGCTGGTGCTGATCGACTGCGAGACCGACCAGGGCGCGGTCGGGCATGCCTATCTGTTCTCGATCACGCCGTCGGCCCTGAAGCCGCTGACCGCGATGGTCATGGAAATGTCGGAGCTGCTCGCCGGCGACGAACTGCTGCCGTTCGAGATCGAGCGCAAGCTGACCCAGCGTTTCACGCTGCTCGGGCTCGCCGGCCTGCAGCGGCTGGCACAATCCGGCATCGACATGGCGGCATGGGACGCGCTGGCGCGCAGCAGGAGCCTCCCGCTGGCCCGTCTGCTTGGCGGCGCGCCAAAACCGGTCAGGGCCTACAACTCGAAAGGGCTCGGCATCATGCCTGTTGGCGCCGTGGTGGAGGAAGCCCACAAGCTGCTGGCCGAGGGTTTTCATGCCGCAAAAATTCGCGTCGGCCGGCCCGATGCGCACGACGATCTCGCCGTGGTGCGCGCGGTGCGAAAGGCCGTCGGCGACGAGGTCACGCTGATGTGCGACTACAATCAGGCTCTGACGGTGGCGGAAGCCATCCGCCGCGGTGAGATGCTCGACGACGAAGGCCTGACCTGGATCGAGGAGCCGATCCGTCATGACGACTACGCCGGCTGCGCCCGCATTGCGGACGCACTGCGCACGCCGGTCCAGATCGGCGAGAATTTTGACAGCGCGTTTTCGATGCAGTCGGCACTGGCGGCCGAGGCCTGCGACTATGTGATGCCCGACGTGCAGCGCATCGGCGGCGTCACCGGCTGGCTGCGGGCCGCTGCACTCGCGCACGCCGCCGGCATCGAGATGTCGACGCATCTGTTCTCGGAGGTCAGCGCACATCTGCTCTGCGTGACGCCGACCGCGCACTGGCTGGAATATGTGGACTGGGCCGACGCAGTGCTGGCGTCTCGGTTGAAGGTCAAGGATGGCTTTGCGCTACCGGGCGAAGAGCCGGGCAACGGGATTGAATGGGACGAGGCGGCGGTGAAGAAGTATTTGGTGAGTTAAGAAGAATCCTTGCGGCCATCCTTCGAGACGCCCGCTTTCGCAGGCTCCTCAGGATGAGGTCTTGTTGCGCGGTCAGGAAAGTAAACCCTCATGGTGAGGAGCGCCGCTTGCGGCGCGTCTCGAACCATGAAGGCCCCGCTCACCGCGCCGCGGCGTTCAGGTCCATCGTCTCTAACAGGCTGTTCTGGCGCCAGTCGATGAAGGCGTCCTTGAGCCGGTTGATCTCGCCTTCGTGCTCGGGCACGCCCCAGAGATTGTGCTGCTCGAGCGGATCGCTGGCGAGATCGAACAGCTGCCCGTCCTCGGCGCCGTGAATGAACACGACCTTCCAGCGGTCGTCGCGCACCATGGTGATCAGCCTTGCGCCGGTCATGGCGACGTCGCCGGCCTGCTCGGAGAACACGAAGTCGCGGCCGGCCCACTCCTCGCCTTTCAACGCCGGCAGCAGGCTGCGGGCCTGGAACGGTTTTGGATGCTCTGCGCCGGCGAGATCCAGAATGGTGGGCGCAAGATCGAACAGCTGGCACTTTTCGCGGATCCGGCGGCCGTCGGACAACAGGCTCGGCGACCAGAACAGCAGCGGGATGCGGGTGACGGGCTCGTACATCGACCATTTCTGGCTGAGGCCGTGCTCGCCGAGATTGTCGCCATGGTCCGACATGAAGATCACGACGCAATTGTCGAGATAGCCCTTGGTTTCCAACATATCGATCAGGCGGCCGATCTGCTCGTCGATCATGGTGACGTTGGCGTAGTAATGCGCGCGCAGGCGGCGCATTTCCTCGTGCGTCGGTGCGAGCTTCCATGACACCGCGTCGTGGTCGACCTCGGTGTCGTGGCGGCGCTTCTCCTTAAGGTAGGCCGGCAGGCCCTCGATCTCCGCCTCGGTCGGCTGCGGCACCGGGAGGTCGTTGCGGGCGAGGTAATGCTCGAGATATTCGGGCAAGGGATCATAGGGCGGATGCGGGCCGGGCAGGCCGATCTGCATGAACAGCGCCTCGGGCTTAGGGCGTGTCTCCAGCCACCACATCGCGGTCTCGGCGACGAAGATGTCCGGGTGCAGCGACTTCGGCATCTCCCAGGTGAAAGCGCCCATGCGGTCGCCATAGTCCGGCAGGCTGCGATAGCCGGCGCGTGACGGCTTGGTCAGCTTGTGCGCGGCAAAAGCCTTGTCGAGCTCGTCGGCGAACCAGCGCCCCTCGAGGAAGCGATCCTTGTTCTCGACCACGAAGCGCTCATGGAAGCCGGCCTTCGCGTCATAGGGGATCGTGTGCATCTTGCCGACATTGACGCAGTGATAGCCGGCTTCGGCCAGATTGCTGACCCACGTTTTCTGCCAGTGCTGCCCGTTCTTCAGCACGCCCGAGGCGTGCGGATAGAGGCCGGAGAACAGCGCCGCGCGCGACGGCACGCAGCTCGGCGCGTTGATGAAGCAATTGTCGAAATAGACGCCCTCGCGCACCAGGCGATCGAGATTCGGCGTCTTCATATGGGGATGGCCCGTCGCCGCGATCGTGTCGAAGCGTTGCTGGTCGGTCATGACCAGGATGATGTGGGGCTTTGTCACGGTTGTTTTGTCCTGCGCGGCATTGAGTCCATAGAACTGCTGAACTGGACGCTGTCGGCGCTGCCGACGCAGGAATTCGCCAAGCAGATTTTGGAGGTTCGCCGGATCGTCGAGCCGGAGGCCTGCGCAATCTGCGCGGTGCGCGGCACCGACGAGGATTTTGCGCGGATCGAGCGCGCCTATCGCGGCATGGATGCAGCCGGCATGGACCGCGTCGCCTATGCCGAGCCCGACCTGCAATTCCACCGCGGCATTCTCATTGCCACCGGCAACGATTTTCTGATCGCCTTCGGCGCGACGGTCGCAGCCGCCTTGCGAATGTCGTTCAATTTGTCGAGCACCAATCCGGGCGCGCCGCGCAAGAGCCTGCCGTATCACCGCACCGTGCTTGACGAGATCTGGGCGCGCAACGCCGACGGCGCACGCCAGGCCATGCAGAAGCTCATGGATCTCACCGAACAGAACATCGTCTCGGCCATGTCGCGTCAGAAGAAGAAAGACGCTGAGGACGGGAACGTTCGCACCAAGCGGACGCGTTGAAGCCAAACAATATTGAGGGAGGACATCATGACAAATGCATCACGCGCGAGCTCGATCACCCGCCGCAAACTGCTGAAAGCAAGTGCCGCAGGCGCGGCGCTGGCGGCATTCCCGGCACCGCTGATCGCGCAGACAAAACCGTTTGCCGGGGTGACGCTGCACGGCGCCTCGTTCCAGCACCGCTTCTTCACGCTGCTGCAGAAATACATTCCCGAGTTCGAGGAAAAGACCGGCATGAAGGTCGACCTCCAGCTCTCGGCCCTGCCCGTCTACAACCAGCAGGCCAATCTCGAACTGTCCTCTGGCGGCTCGGCCTATGATTTCGTCAACGTCACCTTCACGCTCGCGACCCGCTGGATCGCGGCAGGCCTGCTCGCCAATCTCGACGAGTTCACGGGCGACGCCAATCTGACGCCGGCCGAGTGGAATCCAAAAGATTTCGTCGACGGCGCGCAGGTGCCCTATCGCGACCCCAAGGGGGCGACCTACGGCTATTCCTGGGAAGGCGGCGCCATGCTGATGGGTCTGTCGCGGATGGACCTGATGGAGAAGAAGGGGCTGAAGATCCCAAAGACCTTCGCCGAGCTTCAGCATGTCTGCTCCGAGATCAACGGCACCGATGGCGTCAGCGGCATCGTGTCGTGGTTCCTGCACAACTGGAATCTGCCGCCCTACATCCAGGGCTTTGGCGGCAACATCTTCAAGAATCCGCCGGGCGACGTCATGCCGGCGCTGAACACGCCCGAGGCGATCCAGGGCGTCGAGTTCTATGCGAACCTCCTGAAGAGCGCACCGAAGGGCGTGCTGACCTACACCGAGGACCAGGCGCGGCAATCGATGCTGACGGGCCGCTCCAACATCTTCATCCACTCCAGCGCGTGGGTGACGCCGATCCTGCTCTCCGACGAGAGCAAGGTGAAGGAGACCTCGCGCGTGGTGCGCTCGCCCGCCGGTCCGGTGCACGACTATCCGGCCTCGAACAGCCAGGGCCTCGGCATTCCCAAGAACGCCAAGAACCAGAAGGCTGCGTGGGAATTCATCAAATGGGCGCTCAGCCGTGAGATCTCGATGAAGCTCGTGAGGGAGCACGGCCACTCCTCGGTGTGCCGCCGCTCGATCATCACCAGCGACGACTATCGCAAGCTCAACACGGTGAACGGCCAGGACCTCGGCGCGCTCTATCTCGAGGTGCTGGAGCAGCCGGGCAAGGGCGAGAACTACATGGCATATCGCACGTCGAAGGAGTTCCCGATCGTCGGCGACGTCCTCAACAAGGCGTTCGAGCAGGTCGCCACCGGCCAGCTGCCCGCCAAGGACGCGATGAACGCGGCCCAGGACCAGGCCATCGCCGCACTCCGCCGCGCCGGGACGAAGCTTTGAGCGAGAGCGGAATTGACTTGGAGCGCCGCAGGTTCATCGCCTGGGCGCTCACCCCAAGCCTGATCGTGCTGTTCGCAGTCGCCGTGCTGCCGGCGATCTATCTCGTCGTGACCAGCCTGACGCCGTTCCAGCTGACGATTCCGGGCTCGGCCACCGATTTCAGCGAGCCGTTGCGCAACTATCGCCTGCTTCCGGGCGATCCCCGCTTCGTCAATTCGCTGTGGGTGCAGGCCAAGCTTTCGGTCTCCAGCGTGCTGTTCCAGGTGCTGCTCGGGATGCTGCTCGCGCTGCTGCTGAACGTGCCGTCGCGCTTCGTCGAATTCGCGCGCACCTTCTTCCTGATCCCGATGGTGCTGCCGCCGATCGTCGTCGCGGTGATCTGGAAGCTGATCTACGCGCCCGACATCAGCCCGCTCTATTACGCCGCGCAAGCACTGCATTTCACCCTGCCGGCGCTGACCTCCAGCGTCGATTTCGCGCTGACGTCGATCATCATCGCCGACACCTGGGAATGGCTGCCTTTCACCTTCCTGATGGTGCTGGCAGCGCTGCAGACGATTCCCGACGAATATTCGGAAGCCGCCCTCGTCGACGGCGCCAACAAGCTGCAGATCTTCTGGTACGTGACGCTGCCCTTCATCACGCCGATCCTCGTCATATCCGGCATGTTCCGCCTGATCGACAGCGTGAAGGCGTTTCCGCTGATCTTCCTCTTGACCGGCGGCGGGCCTGGCACGCTCACCGAGGTGACGAATTACTATGCGTACTTGCTCGCCTTCGACACCAACGAGATCGGATATTCCAGTGCGGTCACGGTGGTGATGCTGCTCCTGGTCTGCGGCATCAGCCTTGGCCTGGTCTGGATGGGCCGCCGCCGGGAGGCGCTGGCATGAGCGAGTCGTCGTCCCTCCGCAAGGCCACGCCCGGCCGGCTGATCGCGATCACGGTCACGCTGCTGATCCTGCTGTCGCCGTTCCTGTGGCTGCTGCAGATGAGCTTCAAGACCAACGACCAGATCCTGCAATTCCCGCCGCCGCTGATCTTCTCCCCGACGCTGGAGAATTACATCGCGCTCTGGCATAGCGCGTTCTCGGCCTCCTTCGTCAACAGCCTTTTGAGCGCCTCGCTCTCGACCGCACTCGCGCTGCTGTTCGGCGTGCCCGCCGCCTACGCGTTGTCGCGCTGGTCCGGGCGTGGCAAGCACGGTTTGAGCTTTGCCATCCTGGTGACGCGCATGGCGCCGCCGATCGCGTTCACCATCCCCTTCTTCCTGTTCTATCGCTGGATCGGACTGCTCGACACCATCACCGGCCTGGTGCTGGTCTATACCAGCTTCAACCTGCCGCTGGTGATCTGGATGATGCAGCCGTTCTTCGACACTATCCCCGTCTCGCTGGAGGAAGCGGCTCTGGTCGACGGCGCGCGGACGCGCACGGTGTTCACCAGGATCGTGTTGCCGATGGTGACGCCCGGCATCGCCGCGACCGCGATCCTGTGCTTTCTCTATGCCTGGAACGACTTCTTCTTCGCGTTGATCCTGACCCGCACCAATGCGCGCACCGCGCCGGTCGCCGTCGTCAACTTCATGAACTACGAGGGCTGGGAATGGGGTAAGATCGCCGCCGGCGGCTCACTGGTAATGGCGCCGGTGCTGATCTTCTCGCTCGCGGTGCGCCGCTATCTCGTCTCCGGGCTCACGGCCGGCGCCGTCAAAGGCTGAGACAATGACGTTTCCAACCGGCGCCTCGCGCACCGTTTTCATCCTCGCCCACCCCTCCGGCCATGTCGCCGCGCCACGCTACTACACGCCCTATTTTGCCGAGCAGGGCCTCGACTGGCACATGGTGGTGATGGACGTGGCGCCGAAGCACCTCGCCGAGACCATCCGAACATTAGCGAAATCGCCGAGCACCGCCGGCTTCAACATCACGATCCCCCACAAGCCGGCCGCATTCGAGCTCTGCGACGAGGTCGGACCTGCCGCAAGGTTCGAGGGCGTAGCGAACACCATCCGCATCTTGGCCGACGGCAGGCTCGTCGGGGAGTCCTACGACGGCGAGGGTTTTCTGAACGCCGCGCGCGAGGCCGGTATCTTCGATCCCGAGCGCCGCATCGTGGTGATTGGCGCCGGCGGCGCCGGCCGCGCGATCTGCCATGGGCTGGCTGCGGGCGGCTTGAAGCGGCTGCGTATTCTCAACGAGGTCCCCGGCCCGGTCGAGACACTGGCCGCAAAGTTGCGCGGACAATTTCCCGATCTCGACGTCGATCTCGAGGCGAGCTTCGACGATGCTGGTCTTTGTGTCAACGCGACCTCGCTCGGCCTGAAGGCGACCGATGCGCTGCCGATGGACCCGGCCAAGCTGCCGAAGGATTGCGCCGTATTCGACATCATCGCCGGCCGACGCACCGAATTCATGGAAGCTTGCGCTGGCCGCGGCCTGAAGGTCGTCGATGGTGTCGCGATGATCCGGCAGCAATTGCCGCTGCAAACGGCGTTTTGGCGCACAACGACCTAGCGTCGTCATTGCGAGGAGCCCTTGCGACGAAGCAATCCAGAATCCCTCCGCCGATACAGTCTGGATTGCTTCGCTGCGCTCGCAATGACGGAATGTGGAGCTCCGACGCGCCCCGACGGAAGGACCTACCACATCTCCGCGCCGGGAATTTTCTTGCGCACCGCCATGCGCTGGATCCAGATGCAGCGACGGACGGATCGATTGGAGCGCCCCACCGCGGATATCCCCTCTCCGGCCTGAAGCAGCGGCGCCACGGTCTCGCGCAGTGCGCGGCAGCGTTGCAGCTCCGCCTGCCAGTCGATGATCGCAGCGTCGGCGCTTGATGCCATCAGCGCCGATACCGCCGCGGCAATACAAATCGTCCGCATCATTCACTTTCCCTTCCCTTATCCGTCAGCAACGCGCCGGTGGCGAAAGTCGCAATGATCGGCGCCTTGCACAATGGTCTGCATACGGGTGAGCCCGCCTGTGAAATGGAACACATTCGAAACTCCCTCTAGGTTGTATCATATCCAAGATGTAACCAAGGCTAACGCGACGTACGCCCCCGCATCCATTCCTCGATTATTTCATTCTCGAGCACAGAGTTGGAGTCCCGCGCAGGGTGCGACAAACGAGCCCTGCGACGAACAGCGCCCCGAGAGATCGCGATCAGTTTCGAAAAATTCCGACGTCTCGCCGACCCCGGGCGATGCGACGGCATCGACAGTCGCGCTTGCGGCCAAAGACAAGGAACGCCCCATGGACGAACCCAAGCCGCTCACCAGCGCCTTCAACAGAATAGCGAACTTCTCCATCCACCAGGTCGACAGCGTGTTCAGGGTTGCCGCGCATGCCGCCGCCGCTCCCGCCGCGGTGCCGCTCGCCCTGCCACCCACACTCGGGCCGCTATCGGCCTTCACCGGCACGTTCACGGGACAGGGATTCAACACGATCTTCCGGCCCGACAGCGCGGCGACGCCGACCCAGATGCCGGGGCCGATCAACACCACCGACCCGCCCGACAACGTGCTGGAGCTGAACCTCACCGACGAGACGATGTCGTTCTCGAACAGTCTCGGCTCGATTCCCAATCGGGGCTCGGGGCCGCAGGCGGATGGCTTCCTGAACGGCGTGCCGTATCTTCAGACCATCAACGACGTGACCACGGGGACGCCGATCGGTATTCACTTCGAGCCCGGCATCTGGCTCGCGGTGCCGTCCAGCACCCATCCGCACGAACCGTTCACCGTCGCGCGCATGGCCTCGATACCGCACGGTACGACGATCACCGCGCAAGGCACCGCGCTGCCGGCCGTCGCCGGCAAGCCGGCCATTGCGGCCGTCGACATCACGCCGTTCTTCGGCGGCAATCCAGCCAACAAGTTCACGTTCCAGAATCAGACCGCGGCCAACAAGACGACACGCAGGCTGCCGCAGGACCTCACCGCGCTGATCGCCTCCGGCAAGCTCACCCAGGCCATGATCACCGATCCGAACACGGTGCTGCGCAACCAGATCGCGCATCAGACCATCAGCCAGACCATCATCATCGAGACCTCGACCAGACCCAACTCGCCGCTATCAGGCGGTCCGTTACCGGCCGTCCCAACGGCTGGACCACATCCGCAGGCCCCGAACTTCGCCGGCGGCATAGCGAACATCGCATTCCTGCAGGGCGTGCCCGTGCCGCCGCCGGGCGGCAATGGCGCCAACGCCAACGCGTTCCAGATGGATGCCGTGTTCTGGATCGAGACTGTCATCTACGACATCGATGTGCCGCGCATCGCGTCAGGCCAGCCGCCAGTCATCCTCCAGCCGTTGCAGAAGGGCACGGTGCCGCTGGTGCCGAGCTTCGTCGCCACGTTTCCGTTCGTGCCGAACAAGGCTTTTGCCGGCGGCCGCGTCCGGGTGGCAACGACGCAGATCCAGTATTCGCAGAAGGTCATGCTGGATTTCAACGGCCTGACCTGGCCGCACGTCTCCGTCGCCTCGCTGGTGCCGGCTGCGCCAGTGCCGATCCCGGAACATCTGTTGCCGCTGACGTGAGTGCGGCGGCGGGAGATCAGGAGCGCAGTAGCCGCAGCGCCCGGCCCTTGTGCAGGGCGACGTGATCGGTCTTGTCGCTCTTGATCTCGTATTGCGGATCGTCCGCCGTGGCGTGGTGTGTGTATCCCTTGTAGTCGACGTCCTTGGTGTGCACGCGCAGGATATGGCCGCGCACGCGGCCGGCCTCGGAATTCCAGCTGACGTGATCGCCGCGCTTGAAGGGTTTGGGCATGGCCGAACAATGCCGGGTGTGGTGGCGTGTTCCAAGGTAGCGGAGAATGACGTTCCAGTCCGTCTTCGCTCTGCGAGCTTCGCCGGACACCCTTCGCCATGATTAGTTGGATCGTGGCTTGCCCAGCCGTAGCTCGCGGCAACAAGTCCGCCTGCGCCCTTCGGGCTTCGGCGTGACATCCTTCACTCGCTTCGCGAGCGAAGGATGGTGGGCGCGACAGGGATCGAACCTGTGACCCCTACCATGTCAAGGTAGTGCTCTCCCGCTGAGCTACGCGCCCTAGATGTCGTCTAGATCGGGTCGGGTCCCTATAACGGCTCGGGGGAGCCGGTGCAAGGACGGAAGGGGGCCGATTTACGCCGCCAGCATCTTGTTCACTTCGCTGACCAATTCGCGCAGATGCACGGGCTTGGACAGCACCTTGGCGTTCTTGGGGGCGTCCGAATCCGAGTTCAGAGCGACCGCGGCGAAGCCGGTGATGAACATGATCTTGATGTCGGGGTCGAGTTCCGAGGCCCTGCGGGCGAGCTCGATACCGTCCATCTCCGGCATCACGATGTCGGTCAGGAGCATCTCGAACGGCTCTTCCCGCAACCGCTGATAGGCGGCCATGCCGTTGTCATGGGACGAGACCTGAAAACCGGCGTTTTCCAGCGCTTTGACCAGGAAACGGCGCATGTCGTTGTCGTCTTCGGCGAGCAGGATTTTTGGCATGGCGAGAACGTCGAATCCCCAGAGGATATGCAGAGGTCACTAAGCCCGACAGAGGGTAAATTTGGGGTGAAAATCTTTACCCTGACGGCCGCACTGCCGGGTTGTTGTGAACCGGAATGCGGCACGAATCAATCGAGCCGCGCCCGCGCATCCCCGCTCCCCTGCCCACACGGTTAAGACATGTTCCAGCGCCAATCACATCTTTTCGCTTGGCAGATTGGTTGCGATTCCGGACAATGACGACACATAAGAGCCGCTCGACCGGCCGAATCACTCGATCTGGGACCAGGCTGGATCGCGCGGCGTGAAGGGACGAAGCCTGAGAAGATGACCCGGTTTGACGGCGACACGTCGCCAGCCTTCGAGATCGTGGAGCCCGCCGAGTGGCGCGCGCCTGTTATCTTCAACTCGCCCCATTCCGGCTCGACCTATCCCGACGAGTTCCTCGCGGCATCGCGGATCGACCTGCCGCAACTGCGGCGGTCCGAAGATTCCTTCATGGACGAGCTGATCGGCGATCTGAGCGAGCGCGGCTTTCCGACCGTGCGGGTGAATTTTCCGCGCTCCTATGTCGACGTCAATCGCGAGCCCTATGAGCTCGACCCCCGGATGTTCAGCGGCCGGCTGCCAAGCTTTGCCAACACCCGCTCGATGCGGGTTGCCGGCGGCCTTGGCACTATTCCGCGCGTGGTTGGCGACGGCCAGGAGATCTATCGCGACCGCATCGTGGTCGACGAGGCGCTGGCGCGGATCGAGACGCTGTACAAGCCCTATCATCGCGCGCTGCGCCGGCTGATCAACAAGGTGCATCAGATGTTCGGCACCGTGGTGCTGGTCGACTGCCACTCGATGCCGTCGGTCGGCGTCAGCAGAGACGAGCCGCGCAGGCCCGACGTCGTGATCGGTGACCGCTACGGCACGAGCTGCACGCCGCTGCTGCCTGACCGCGTCGAGGAAACCTTGACGGGGCTCGGCTATTCGATCGGCCGCAACAAGCCCTATGCCGGCGGCTTCATCACCGAGCATTACGGCAACCCGGCGAGCGGCCTGCACGCGGTGCAGCTCGAGCTCAACCGCGCGATCTACATGGACGAGCGCCGGCGCGAGCGCGGCCCGCGCTTTGCCCAGGTGGCAAGCGACTTCGGCGTCCTCGCCGACGTGCTGGCGACCACGATCCCGTTCGGCGATCTTGGCCCGTTCCAGGCCGCGGCGGAATAGGCGCCGGCTTCCGCGATCAGAACGCACTCATCTGGCGCGGACATTTTTCGCTTTACGTCAACACGCGCGTAGAACTGAAACAGAGACCCAAAGAAAAAAGGGCCGCTTCTGATGAAGAAGCGGCCCAAGTCTAGGGAGGAAACGCCCAAGGAGGGCAGCAGTAACGCGAGAAGCGCTACCGCACCGCAACAATATGCGGCCGCGCCGCACAAAGCGCAAGGGCTTTTGAGCCATTTCCCATGCAAAAATACATGGCTCATTTGCTTCCAGCGAAATCCAGATTCAGTTTCTTTAATAAGGAAATTCAATGGGTTGATAGCCATTTGCATACGAACAAGGCATACAAGGAACTAAGTTCTCAACACTGTGATCGATATTTCGCCAGCATAGGGCTCGCTTGGGGTTACCGGTATCCGCATCCAAAATACCAGGGTGCAAATTAAGACAGCGCTGCACGCGAGAGGCGATTTGAGCTAGGCAGATAAAAGCTTCACCCGACTTTCGTTTCGAGGATGCGCCGTGACGGTGATCGATTTCTCAGCCTTCATCGGACGGCTTGCCACCGCCTCCGGCGAAACCATCCTGCCGTTCTTCCGCACCTCGCTGTCGATTGACGACAAGAGCAAGACCAAGGATTTCGATCCGGTGACGGAGGCCGACCGCGCCGCCGAAGCGGTCATGCGACGACTGATCAAGGCGAGCTTCCCCCAGCACGGCATCGTCGGCGAGGAATTCGGTAATGAGCGCGAGGACGCCGACTACGTGTGGGTGCTCGACCCCATCGACGGCACGAAATCCTTCATCGGCGGCTTTCCGATCTGGGGCACGCTGATCGCGCTCTTGCACAAAGGCGCGCCGGTATACGGCATGATGCACCAGCCCTTCATCGGCGAGCGCTTTTCGGGCGACAACGGCTCGGCCACCTATAAAGGCCCCTCAGGCGAGCGCCGACTCCAGGTCCGCCGCTGCGCCTCGCTGTCGGAGGCCACGACCTACACCACCAGCCCGCTGCTGATGAACGAGCGCGACCGCGCGGTCTTCGGCCGGATCGAGAAAGGCGTGCGGCTGTCACGTTATGGCGGCGACTGCTACTCCTATTGCATGCTGGCGGCGGGCCACGTCGATCTCGTGGTGGAGACCGAGCTGAAGCCTTACGACATCGCAGCCCTGATCCCGATCGTGACCGGCGCCGGCGGTATCGTCACCACATGGGAAGGCAAGCCGGCTCAGGGCGGCGGACGCATCGTTGCGGCCGGCGACGCCAGGGTTCACGAAGAAGCTCTGAAACTGCTCAACCAATAACAAGCGCTAGCGGGAGGCTTGCATGACCATCTCACGCAGGCTTCTCACTGAATTGTTCTCGGAATTGTTCCTGGAATTGTTCCTGGGACTTTGCTTGGGATTGGTCCTGCTGCCGCCGTCAGTGGCGACGGCGCAGAATTTTCCGGCAAAACCGATCAAGCTGATCGTGCCGTTCCCGGCCGGCGGCCCCAACGACATTATCGCTCGCGTCATCGGCCAGCGCATGTCGGAACTGGCGGGCCAGCCGGTGCTGATCGACAATCGCGGCGGCCAGGGCGGCGTGCTCGGCACCGATGCGGTCGCCAAAAGCGCGCCCGACGGCTACACCATCGCCATCTCCTCCGCCGGCGCGCTTGCGATCAGCCCGAGCATGGAGAGGGTCGCCTACGACACGCTCAATGACCTGACGCCGGTGACGCTGGTGGCGACCGTGCCGGAAATGCTGGTCTTGGCCACCAACGTCCCCGCAAAGGACATCGGTGAACTAGTCGCGCTCGCCAGGGCGCAGCCCGGAAAACTCAACTTCGCCTCCTCCGGCCCCGGCAGCCTGCCGCATCTCGCCGGCGAATTGTTCAAGCTGACGGCCGGGATTGACATCGTCCACGTGCCCTATCGCGGCGCCGCGCCCGCGGTGAACGATCTGCTGGGCCAGCAGGTGCAGATGACGTTCCTCGATCTCCCGGTGCTGCTGCCGCAGATCAAGGCCGGCGCCCTGAAGCCGATCGCGGTCGGCTCAGTGGAACGCGCCCCGACCGCACCCGACGTGCCGACCACGAAGGAAGCCGGCTTTCCCGATCTGCGTATCGAGAACTGGTACGGCATGGTGGCGCCCAAGGGGACGCCGAAGGAGATCGTCACTGCGTTGCATGATCTCGCGACGAAGGCGATGGCGGATCCTGCGGTGAAGGACAAGCTCGCCCAGCAGGGCGCGACGTTGATCGGCGACGAGCCGGAGCATTTTCGAAAGTTCATCGCGGACGAGACCGCGAAATGGGCGAAGGTGATCAAGGACGCCGGGGTCGAGACGGCGAAGTAGGTCGTTCTTACCTCTCCCGCCTGTGGGAGAGCATAGGCCGCCCTCGGCGGCCGTCCTAAAGTGACGCCGAGGCGAAGCCTCGGCTATGGCGCTCGCAGAGCGCGGCGGGTGAGGGTTCTCTCCTCTTGGGGAATCTTTCTCGCGGAGACACCCTCTCCCCAGCCCTTTCCCGCAAGCGGGAGAGGGAGCCCACCGCCGGTGCGAATCGCGCGACATCCTCATACCGCCGCCGCGCGCAAATGCTCCACCAGCATCTTGGCCGGCCGCGGCAGCGCCTTGAAGCTGCGCGCGCAAATCACGAGGCGGCGGTTCGCCCAGGCGTCGCGCAGGCGGACAATGGCAAGCGGCATCAGTTTGGCGCAGCGTCGTGCGGCGGATTCCGGCACCAGCGCGACGCCGACGTCGGCTGAGACCAGCTGGCAGATTGCGTCGAAGTCGCGTAGCCGCGCGCGGAAATGCGGGCGCATGCCGAGCCGCGCCGCGTGCTTTGATATATGCATCTGAAGCGCGGTGGCGCTGGTCAGGCCGACGAACTCGCAAGCGTTCGCCTCCTGGAAATCGATCTGGCGGCGGCCGGCGAACGGGCCACGCTTCGACGTCACCAAGGTCAAACGATCTTCGCTAAACACGAACCGCTCGATATGGTCGGGCAGAGCATGCTCGGCTGCAAAACCGAGATCGGCGGCGCCGGCGGTGATCGCGGCCGCGATGTCGGTGCTCTCGCGCTCCTCGATGTCGATGGCGACGTCGCGATGCTCGCGCAGGAAGCCGGCGAGCGCTTTTGGCAGATGCTCCGACAGACCCGAGGTGTTGGCCAGGAAGTGCACGCTGGCGCGCATGCCGCTGGCAAAGCCGGCGAGATCGCCGCGCATGGCCTCGACCTGGTGGATCACGAGCCGGGCATGATCGAGCAGGCTCTCGCCGGCGGCCGTCAATTCGACGCCGCGCCGCCCACGCTTGAGCAGGGCAACGCCGAGCGCGTCCTCGAGCCCCTTGATCCGCGCGCTGGCCGAAGCCAGCGCTAGATGCGACCGCTCGGCGCCGCGGGTGATACTGCGCTGGTCGGCGACGGCGATGAAGAGCTGGAGATCGACGAGGTCGAAACGCACAGGCTTTTCCTCCAAACTTGTAGTTTGAGCATGATCTTTTCCGAAAACCGCTGCGCACTTTTCCGGATCATGCTCTAGCCTCCGTCCTAAACGAAGGCTGTCTCCGTAACCTCCAGATTGTGCCTGGGCGCGGCTTCGGTCAATGTGCAGAGATCATGATTGACCCGCTTCTCATTCTCATCGCCGCCGTCTTTCTGGTCGCCGGATTCGTCAAGGGCGTCGTCGGGCTTGGGCTACCGACGGTGTCCATGGGCCTGCTCGCGGTGAACATGGCGCCCAGCCGCGCGATCGCCATCGTGATCGTGCCCGCCATCGTCACCAACATCTGGCAGACCTTTGTCGGCCCCCATTTGCGCGACATCCTGAAGCGGTTGTGGCCGCTGATGATCGGCACCGTGATCGGATGCTGGCTCAATGCCGGCGCGCTGACGGGCCCCTATGCCCGCTACGGCACCGTGGTGCTCGGCATTCTGCTGGTGATCTACGCCATCATCGGCCTCAGCAAATTCAAGTTCCACGTCGCGCCGAAGAACGAGAAATGGGTCGGCGGCGTGGTCGGCCTCATCACTGGCGTGATCTCGGCCTCGACCGGCGTGCAGGTGATCCCCTCGATGCCGTTCATGCAGGCGATCGGCATGGAAAAGGACGAGTTGGTGCAGGCGCTCGGCGTGTTCTTCACGACTGCGACGCTGGCGCTCGCCTTCAACCTGACCGCCGGCGGATTGCTGACCCCGGCCAATGCCGTGCCTGGCGCCATCGCCATGGTGATGGCCTTCGCCGGCATGTTCATCGGCCAGTCGGTGCGAATGCGAATGCCGGCGGACGCGTTTCGCCGCTGGTTCCTGGTCGCGATGATTTTGCTGGGCGTCTATTTGGCCGGCAGCGCGCTGCTGAAAGAATTCGCCTGACGTGAGATCCACTGATCCGTTCGGATGAGCTATCGCGTCTCCAGCATGGCGACGCGGATGCCGAGATAGATGAAGAGACCGCCGAGGGTCCGGTTGACCCAGGCGATCACGCCCTCGGACTGCCGTAGCCGGTTGGCGGCCTTGGCCGCGAACGCAGCCAGCACCAGGCACCACAAGGTTCCCGTGCAGATGAAGATCAGGCCGAGCGTCAGGAAGGCGAGCGGCTTGTGCGACGCATCGGCTGCGACGAATTGAGGCAGGAAGGCCAGGAAGAACAGCGCGACCTTGGGATTGAGCGCGTTGGTGAAGACCCCCTGCAGGAAAACCCGCCGCAGCGAGCTCCGCTCGACCTCGTCCTTGACCGCCACCAGCGCCGGGCGCGACCACAGCATCTGGAGCCCGGTCAGGACGAGATAGGCCGCGCCGACCAGCTTCAGGACCGCGAACGCAGTGGATGACGCCATCAAAAGCGCCGAAAGGCCGATCGCCGCGCCCGCCACGTGGAAAAAGCAGCCGCAACTGATGCCAAAGGCCGCCGCCGCCCCGCCGCGCCAGCCCATCTGCATGCTGCGGCCGATGACATAGACGGTATCCGGCCCCGGCGTGATGTTGAGCAGCACGCCCGACAGGACGAAGAGCCAGGGTTCGTGAATGCCCAGCATGATAAAGGCCCTCCCGCCGCCCGGCCGGGCGGTCTCAAAGCACGGGCCTTAGTCGGTTCGCACCCCGCCGTCCACCACCGGGAATGCTGAGGATTTGCGTCGAATTTGCAATGCGGATCATACTTTCGTTCGGCATCATCTGCTCTATAAAGGCGCCAGTTCTTGAAATGCGGGATTCGCGGCGACTGCCACGCGGTGGTAGTCCTCGCCCTTGGAGCTCCGAGGATATGGAAAGACGTCTGGCTGCCATCGTCTGCGCCGATGTCGCCGGCTATTCGCGGATGATGGGCCATGACGAGGCTGGCACCCATGCCACCTTCAAGGCCCATCGCAGCGCGATCCATCCGATCATCCTCAATCACGGCGGTCGCGTCGTCAAAAACACCGGCGATGGCTTTCTGCTGGAATTCCCCTCCATCGTCGGTGCCGCGGAGGCCGCGATCGCGATGCAGCTGCTGATGGCCGAGCGCAATCACCATCTGCCCGCCGACCGCACCATGCAGTTTCGGCTCGGCATCCATATGGGTGACGTGATCGCCGATGAGGACGAGGTGTTCGGTGACGACGTCAACATCGCCGTCCGCCTCGAATCCGTTGCAAGCCCCGGCGGGTTCGCAATCTCGGCCAAGGCTTGCAAGGAAGCGAGCAAGCATCTCACCGTGCCGCTGGTCGATGGCGGCAACCACCGCTTCAAGAACATCAAGGATCCGGTCGGGATCTGGACCTGGACGCCTGACGGCGCGACCGCACTCGCGCCCGAGCTGAAGGAAGGATCAGCGCTCTCGCAGCAGTACCGCACCGCGATCGTCGGCGTGTTGCCGTTTGCCAATCTCAGTGATGCCCAGGACGAATATTTCTCCGACGGCCTGACCGAGGATTTGATCCACGCGCTGTCGCTGCAATCGTTCTACCGGGTGCTGAGCCGCAACTCGACCTTCGCCTTCAAGGGGAAGAATGTCAGCACGCGCGTGATCGCGCGCGAGATCGACGCCACCTATCTGATCCAGGGCTCGGTGCGGCGCGCCGGCGCCAAGATCCGCGTCACCGCCGAGCTGATCGCGCCGGAGACCGGCGAGCAGCTCTGGACCGGTCGCTACGACCGCGACATCGGCGACCTCTTCGCGATGCAGGACGAGATCACGACCAATCTGTCCGCGGCCATCGCCACCGAGATCGTCCGGGCCGAAGCCTCCGCGCCCGCGCGCCCGACCAATGACATCACCGCCTGGGACCGCTTCCTGAAGGGCCTGTCGCATTACTACCGGCAGACCAAGGAAGATCTGACCATGGCCGTCGGCCTGTTTCGGGAAGCAATCGCGGTCGATCCCAAACTGTCGATCGCGCATGCCTATCTCGCCACGATCCAGATCCAGAGCATCCAGTTCGGCTGGGTCAAGGGCACGCGCGAGATGTGGTCCGAGGCGATGAGCCTCGCCGAAACCAGCGTCCGGCTCGACCCGCGATCGTCCTTTGCGTTCTCGATCCTGTCCTGGGCGCACGCGCTGGAAGGCCATGACGAGGCGGCGATGGACGCCGCCAAGCGCGCGGTCGCGCTCAACCCCTACGACATGGGCGCACGCGGCGTGCTCGGAATCTGCCACTTCGTCATCGGCGAGCACCGCCAGGCGATCGAGCTGTTCTCGATGGCCGCTCAGCGCGACAACAGCGACCCGCGCTATCAATGGGCGGCGCTGAACGCGTTCAGCCACTATCTCGTCGGCCAATACGACGCGACCCTATCGTGGGCCCGCGAGCAACTCTACGTCAACCCGAACCACATGCAGGCGCTGGCGATCCGCGCCGCGGCGCTGGCGCAACTGGGACGGACCGGCGAGGCGATCGAGGCGACCCAAGTGTTGATGGGCAACTACCCGACCCTGAATGTCGACCGCCATTTGCGGAATTTTCACTGGAAGCGTCCCGAGGACATCGCGCATTACCGCGACGGGCTCCTGAAGGCGGGCGTCCCGGCCAGCAAGCTCACCTTGGTCCAGAGCGACGTCAGACGTGCTGCCGAATCCTGAGGGCAAACGGCGGTCAAGCGACGATCTCTCGCCCAGTTTTATTGACACGACAGTGAATTCAGCCACATTTCGCTACACGCTGAAGTAGTGTGAATTGCTGTCGGTTTGTTAGGACTTTCCGCGCTCTATCGGCGCGTCTGCATTTCAAGATTCGCTGTTTTCAGGATTTTGGGCCATGAACGATTCTGTCTCGAAGCCCCCCATCGACCCATCGATCCAGGTCTCGCCGAACAATCCCTGCCCGTTCCTGCGCGGCCTCGTCGGCGAAGGCTTTGTCGATGGCGGGACCGTCCCGCTCCGGACGCTGTCGCAAACCATCGCAAATGCGAGTGGCGAGACCGGAGCGAGGAAATTGTCGGCCCGCATCCAGGTGCGCGGCGTCGCGCTGATCGCCAACGGCGCCTGTCACATTCTGCAAAGCATCTTCTGGGGCGCGCAGCTCAATGGCTTGCGCGGCGGTCCGCTCGACAAGCTTGGTGCAGGCTCGCGCATCCTCGGCGTCGACGGCAAGGTCGACGAGGACGAGATCGCACGGCTCGCCGGTTTCGGCAGCACCTATGCCGATCCCGACGGAGGCACCGAGACCGGGCTCAACGCCGCGCAAATCCAGAGCTTCATGAAGGACAATCTCAAGCGCGCCGGCAATCAAGCGCGCTGGTACTACCCGCTCCTGATGAAGTTCGAATGGCCGGTCCTGCTCAAGATCATGGGCAAGGGTCAGGGTGACGACCGCTATCTCAGCGTGGCCGAGGTGAGGACATTGTTCAACGAGCGCAAATTCCCGGACAGGATCACCCAACGGCTCGTCAGCCAGCCGGTTACACCGCCTTCACTTATATTGCGCGCTGTCGGCGGTCTCGTCGCCGCGCTCCTCGTCTTTGGCATCGTGGCGCTACGGTTTCCCGATCAATTCCAGCCGATGCTGCCCAGCGTCATCGGGCAGTTCGTCGCCCCGCCATTGCCGAAGCTTGTCGAACCCCGGGCGGCATATTGGCTCGAGCAGAACTGGGCGCTGGAGGACCGGCACTGGTTTCATCACGCGAGCCAGGGCACCGCGACCTTCCCGGTGCCCTATAGCTGGTTCATGGCGCTGGAGCAGCCGCGGCTGCATTTCTTCGCCAAGCCCGGGATGCTGCATGACAGCGATCATCTGCAGCGCTTCGGCTTCATCCCGAGCCCGCAGACGATCAACACCGACGACACTACACTGCGCCGCTTCGGCTACGCCAATGTCTACGACAAGACCAAGCCGGTACCGGCGCGGCTGTGGGATCCGCCTGTCAACTGGGGCGCCCAGGCTGAAAACGTCGGCGGCCTGCCGGTCGGCTTTGCGCGCATGACCGGCGTGCCCGATCCCGCGACCGGCAAGATCGGCGAAGATCGGATCGGCCTCACCTGCGCCGCCTGCCACACCGGCCAGATCCACTACAAAGGCATCGATATCCGCTTCGATGGCGGCCCGGCGATGACCGATCTCAGGAAGCTCGAGGTCACGACCGGCCTGTCGATCGCCTACACGCTCCTCGTGCCGGGCCGCTTCACGCGCTTTGCCGACCGCGTGCTCGGCACTTCCGCCAGCGATGCGGATCGCGATGCACTGAAGCAGAAGCTGCAAGCGATCGGCACCTTCCTGAAAGACTGGGAAACGACCTACAGCAAGACCATCGACGGCAAGACGAGATTCAACGAGAAGACCAAGCGGGAAGAGCAGCAGCAGGACACCGAGGAAGGCTATGGCCGCCTCGACGCGCTCAACCGCATCGGCAATCAGGTCTTCGCCCAGGACATGACGCTCAGCGGCCTCAGCGGGTTCGAGAAGAACCTGCATGCCAAGGATGCGCCGGTCAGCTTCCCGCCGATCTGGACCGTGCCCTGGCTCAAATTCGCGCAGTATGATGCGTCGATCGAGCAACCGCTGATCCGCAACGCCGGCGAGGCGCTGGGCGTGACCGCGCTGCTCAATCTGTCCGACAATACGCCCAAGGACACGTTGTTCCGCTCCTCGATGGACATCAAGAACCTGAACTGGATCGAGGACCTGCTGAAGGGGTCGGCGCCCTATCCGAAAAAGCAGCTCTCCGGCCTGACATCGCCGAAATGGCCGTCGGACATCTTCGGCGATGCTGCGTGGAAGATCGACGGCGACCGCGTCAAACGCGGCCGCAAGCTCTACGCGGAGATCTGCGTTGAATGCCATCTCGGGCCGGTCAACGACCCCGTGTTCGACACCGAATTTCCGGACCGGAGCATCTGGGCCTCGGATCGCTGGGAGACCATCGGCGACGAAAAATTCCTGAACGAGGTCCAGAAGAGCGCAAAAGGCATGGGGACCGATCCCGCTCAGGCCAGCGTGCTTGCGACGCGAACGGTTCAAGTGCCGGGCTTTCTCAAGCTCGATCCCACGCAAAAGCTCAACGCCTGGTGGAACTGCAATCTGCCCGATGTCTCTTCGACCGATATGCCCTACTCGCTCGGCCTGATGGTGCTCGTCGACATCGTCAGCCGCAAGGCGATGGACGATGCGAAGATCAATCCGAAGGTGCAGGATATCTGGTGGGGTAAGCGCCAGAACTGTCCGAACCCCGGTCCGCAGCCGGCCGACAAGAATGAGCCGGGTCCCTGGTATCGCGCGCGCCCGCTCAACGGCGTCTGGGCCACCGCGCCTTACCTGCACAACGGATCGGTACCCTCGCTCTACTGGATGCTGAGCCCCGCGGCCGAGCGCCCCAAATCGTTCTGCATGGGTGGTGGTCGCGACTACGATCCGAAACAGGTCGGCTTTGCGGTCTCCGACGACGAGAGCTGCAAGACCGGGCAGTCGCGCTTCTCGACGCGCGCGTCCGACGGCACCGAGATGTACGGCAACAGCAATGCCGGCCACTCGTTCGATGGTACGCCAGGCCCCGGCAAGGACGGCACTATCGGCCGTCTGCTCAAGGAGCAGGAGCGCTACGATTTGATCGAGTATCTGAAGACACTGTGAGGTCGGAATCCATCCGCCGTCATTGCGAGCGCAGCGAAGCAATCCAATCTGTCTCAGGGGAGGCAGTCTGGATTGCTTCGTCGCAAGAGCTCATCGCAATGACGGACAATGAGGGGTGGCCGCGAGTCCAACTGTCACCGTGCTTGTGGAAGCAGCCCCTCACCCCAACCCTCTCAGCGCGAGCGAAGCTCGTCGCGCCCCCGTAAGAACGGGGCGAGGGAGCGCACTGCCTTCGCGGATACGTATCACTTGAACAACGGCGTGCCCGGCACGAACGCATCGAACGCGGCCCAGAACTGGGAGCGGTAGCGGTCCTGCTCCTGCAGGATCTCGTGCTTGGAGCCGGCGATCACGAGATGGGAGCCGGCGCGTAAGTGGTAGGCGAACTCCTCGATCGCCGCGGTCGAAACCACGGTGTCGTTGGAGGCCGCCAGCATCAGGATCGGCTGGCGGATCTCGGACGGATAGTTCATGCCCCTGAAGGTCTTCATCGCACGGAACGCGGAATCGGCCCAGGCGACGGTCGGTGACGCCAGGCCGAGCGTCGGATCTTCTTCGAGGATCGCGGCGTTGCGCGCATAGCGCACGGGGTCACTGGTCAGGGGATTGTTGATGAAGGGCGACAGCCCGGTGAGGTGATCGCTGCCACCGGGTACGTAAGCGCTGCCCCGCCCCAGCATCCGCATCGTCTTCAGCAATGTCCGCACCGGAAACGAGGTGGCGCGGCCGGGCAGGTCGATCATCGGCGCCGAAAGCACCATGCGGTCGAACCAGCGCTTCTGCGCATGCGCCAGCCGCAGCAAAACTGCGCCGCCCATCGAATGGGCCAGTGCGAAGAACGGCGGCGGACAATCCGGCAGCACCACCTGCTGCACGAAGGTCTCGACGTCGATCTCGTAGTCGGCGAAGTTGCGCACATAGCCCTTGCGCAGATCCCGCAGGCGGCGTGAGGAATGCCCCTGCCCGCGCCAGTCGAACATTGCCACCGCAAAGCCGCGGTCGCGCAAATCGCGCACGGTCTCGAAATATTTCTCGATCTGCTCGCTGCGTCCGGTGAAAACGCAGACGGTGCCCTTGCGGTTCGCCGGCGGCGCCCAGCGCGCAAAGCGCAGCTCGACGCCGTCGGGCGTCTTGATGGTGCCGCTGACGACGTCTTCGGGAACGGGATTGGACGGGATCGAGACCAGCGTCATGATTCGAAATGCTTGGGCGCAAAGGGCTGCAAATCAAGGGCGGGAGCGCCGAAAAGGCGCGAGTAACCGCCCTCTTGAACGCCGTTCCCTTGAACCCATATCACCATGGTGCAGGCCGCTACCAGTGTTTCGGAACCGGAACATCAGGCTGCACACAGACTAAAGCCCGGCCCGATTGGCGGGCGGGTTGCCAAACAGTCGCTCAATGGAGGACTTGACCATGCGTACCTACGACCTCACCCCCTTCTATCGTTCCACCGTCGGCTTCGACCGTCTCTTCAACCTGCTCGACCAGACGAGCTCTGACGGCAGCCCCGGTTATCCCCCCTACAACATCGAGCGCACCGGCGAGAACGACTACCGCATCACCGTTGCGGTCTCCGGCTTCGCCAAGGATGAGCTCTCCATCGTCGCGAAGGAAAACACGCTGACGATCAAGGGCGAGAAAGTCGCCAACGAGAACTCGAAGTCCGAAGTGCTCTACCGCGGCATTGCCGCACGTGCCTTCGAGCGCGCCTTCCAGCTTGCCGATTTCGTGCAGGTGAAGGACGCCTCGCTCGAGAACGGCCTGCTCCATGTCGACCTCGTGCGCGAGATTCCCGAAGCCAAGAAGCCGCGCCAGATCGCGATCAACGCCGGCGCGTCTAAGGCGCAGGTGATCGAGAGTTCGGCCGCCGCCTAAGCAGCGCATTGACTTCCAGGTTGCGAAAACGCCCCGGTGCCCCGGGGCGTTTTTTTGTTTGCGCTCTGCGCAAGAGGTCCAGGCTTTCGCAAAGACGATGCCATTTTGCTTAATCGCCCGATTGAACTGCTGCATCGCATCACGGGCCGGTGAGCTGACGTAACGCTGCCGCTCCACGCTCCGTATTTTGTTTACCGAGCCCCAAACAAGACGGAGAACGATCATGACTCTCTGGCGCAGCCTTTTCGTCGCCGCAAGCCTGCTGACGGCCCCCATCAGCCTCGCGCATGCGCAGACCATGAAAGCCAAGAACGTCGTGCTGGTGCACGGCGCCTGGGCTGACGGCTCGAGCTGGTCGGAGGTGATTCCGATCCTCCAGGCCGCAGGCCTCAACGTCACCGCCGTGCAGAATCCGCTGGGATCGCTCGCCGATTCGGTCGAAGCGACCAAGCGCGTGCTGGCCGAGCAGGATGGTCCGACCGTGCTGGTGGCGCATTCCTGGGGCGGCACCGTGATCAGCCAGGTCGGCACCGATCCGAAGGTCACCGGCCTCGTCTACATCGCCGCGCGTGCGCCGGATGCCAATGAGGACTTTGTCGCGCTGTCAAAACAGTTTCCGGCGGGACCTGCGCGTGCCGGCGTCGTCGAGCGCGACGGCTACACCACACTCTCGGAAGACGCCTTCCTGAAATATTTCGCCAACGGCGTCGCGCCGGAACGCGCGAAGGAGCTCTATGCCGTGCAATGGCCGACGGCCGCCTCGATCTTTGCCGGCCGCACCACCGAAGCCGCCTGGCATTCGAAGCCGAGCTGGTACGCGGTGTCGAAGAACGACGGCACCATCAACCCCGATTTCGAACGCTTCCTCGCCAAGCGCATGAACGCAACCACCATCGAGCTCGATGCGGGCCACCTCTCGCTGGTGTCGCATCCGAAAGAGGTGGCGAAATTGATCCTGGACGCGGCGGGGTATCCGCGCAGCTGAGGCTCGGCCGCTCTGACGCAAAAGCGCCCGACGTCTTCGGGCGCTTTTTGTTTGCTCAGGCCTAATCCAGCCCCTGCGCGGCCGGCATGTCCTGCGTCGGCAGGATCGTCGCTGCCGGCTTGGCCTGGCCGACGGTCGGGGCCGCCGCGGCTTGCGGCGCGGCCTCGGCTGGCTTGGCCTGCACGGCGGCAGTCTGCTGCGCGGACTGAGCCTGCTGCGCCGTCTGCTCGGCGGGCTTCACTGCTGCCGCCGGCGTCTCGGCGCGCGGCGGAGCCGCCTTGGGCAGCGGTATGGTGCGGCTGGCGACATGTGGGATCGGAGCCGGTGGGCGCGGCGGGCCACCACGGACCATGGTCGGTCGCGGCAGCGCGCTTTGCGGCCGGTAAGGCGCAACCGACGGCTCCTCATAGGCTGGCGCCATGCCATAGGCGTCGGCGGCCGGCATGAAGCGGATGATCCGTCCGTCGCGGGCGTCGATCACGAGCCGGCCGTCGTCACCGCGGCGATCGATCACCGCGATGGTATAGACGGCGCCCCGCAGGCGCGGAATGCCGAGCGGCGAGAAGCCGTTTTCGCGCAGCACCGCATAGACCTCGGTGGCCGGCAGCAGCACCGGCGCGGGGCCGCGTTCCTCATAGCCATAGCCATAGCCGTAACGCGGCGGCGGCGCGGCGTCGGCCGGCCCGTAAGGTCCGTCGAAATCCGACACCGCGATCGTGGCCCCGCCGGAAATGCCCCTCGCCGGAACTTGTGCCTGGGCAGCGGTTGCAGCCAGCGTCAGCGTGGCAGCGGCCACACATCCTGTGAAAAACTTCATGGTCGACACGCTCCTGTCAGGCCCCCGAATGCTCGCGCTCTTTCGCTTCTTGCGGCGTGGCGCGCCTTTCGAAGGGCTGATCCGAAGCTTGGTTGGGGATTCCGGCACCGCTTGGGCCGGATCAGGGCGCGTTTGCTTCAAAACCGGGGCCGCGCGCCATGCAGAAAGCGGCGATTGACCCTTTGGGAATCGGGACTTCCGCGCGCTTGTGTGATAGACAAAAATTTGGCAAGGTGATTGTTAGGACAGGAAGACTGTCTTAATTTTGCTTGCGGTTCCGGCATAGGGATTGCAACGAAAATCGGTGCTTTCGAGCGCCACGAAGGCAACAGGCAAAGCCGTTCTCGGGGACGAAGAACGCCTTGGCCTGAATTTAAGAAAATGCGGCTCGCAACGGACGAGCGGTGACCCAGAGGCGGGTGCCGCGGAACGTCCAAGGTGCGCCGAAGATAGCGGTGAGGCAGCTTACCGCATGGAGAGGACGAGGACATGAACGGGTCGCAATTCGAGCGCGCAGGCATCGTGGCAGAAGAGCTGTCGGCGACGGTCGCCTCGAAAACGACCGATCCGATTCAGGAACACAATTCGCGCCCGCCGGCCGAGGGTCTCTACGATCCGAGCCTGGAGAAGGATTCCTGCGGCGTCGGCTTCATCGCCAACATCAAGGGCAACAAGTCCCACGCGATCGTCTCGGACGCGCTCAACATCCTCTGCAATCTCGAGCACCGCGGTGCCGTCGGCGCCGACCCGCGCGCCGGTGACGGCGCCGGCATCCTGGTGCAGATCCCGCATGCCTTCTTCAGCCGCATGGCGAAGGAAAACGGCTTCGCGCTGCCCGCGCCCGGCGAATACGCCATCGGCGCGCTGTTCATGCCGCGCGACACCGCCTGGCGCAACGTCATCAAGAGCATCATCGCCGACCAGATCAAGGAAGAGGGCCTGACCCTGCTTGGCTGGCGCGATGTGCCGACCGACAATTCCTCGCTCGGCGTGACCGTGAAGCCGACCGAGCCCGCCTGCATGCAGGTGTTCATCGGCCGCAACGGTACCGCCAAGACCGAGGACGATTTCGAGCGCCATCTCTACATCCTGCGCAAGTCGATCTCGCAGGCGATCTACCAGCGCCGCGACCGCGGGCTCGCGGGGTATTACCCGTGCTCGATGTCCTGCCGCACCGTGATCTACAAGGGCATGTTCCTCGCCGACCAGCTCGGCAAGTACTATCCCGATTTGCACGAGACGGATTTCGAGAGTGCACTCGCTCTCGTTCACCAGCGCTTCTCGACCAACACCTTCCCGGCGTGGTCGCTGGCGCATCCCTACCGCATGATCGCGCATAACGGCGAGATCAACACGCTGCGCGGCAACACCAACTGGATGGCCGCGCGCCAGGCCTCGGTAAGCTCCGATCTCTACGGCAAGGACATCAACCGGCTCTGGCCGATCTCCTACGAGGGACAGTCGGACACCGCCTGTTTCGACAACGCGCTCGAATTCCTGGTGCAGGGCGGCTACTCACTGCCGCACGCCGTCATGATGATGATTCCGGAGGCGTGGGCCGGCAATCCGCTGATGGATGAGAAGCGCCGCGCCTTCTACGAATATCATGCTGCCCTGATGGAGCCGTGGGACGGCCCCGCCGCGATCGCCTTCACCGACGGCCGTCAGATCGGCGCAACGCTCGACCGCAACGGCTTGCGGCCGGCGCGCTATCTCGTGACCAAGGACGACCGCATCGTAATGGCGTCCGAGATGGGCGTGCTTACGATCCCCGAGGACCAGATCATCACCAAGTGGCGGCTTCAGCCCGGCAAGATGCTGCTGGTCGACCTCGAGCAGGGCCGCCTGATCCCCGACGACGAGATCAAGGCCGAGCTCGCCAGGAGCCATCCCTACAAGGAGTGGCTGGAGCGGACCCAGATCGTGCTGGAAGAGCTGCCGAAGGCGCCGACCACCGGCGTGCGCTCGAACCTGTCGCTGCTCGATCGCCAGCAGGCGTTCGGCTACAGCCAGGAAGACATCGCGATCCTGATGACGCCAATGGCGGCCATCGGTGAGGAAGCAGCCGGCTCGATGGGCAACGACACGCCGATCTCGGCGCTGTCGGACAGGGCCAAGCCGCTGTTCACCTACTTCAAGCAGAACTTTGCGCAGGTCACCAACCCGCCGATCGATCCGATCCGCGAGGAGCTGGTGATGAGCCTGGTCTCGATCATCGGACCGCGGCCAAACCTGTTCGATCTGCAGGGCCTTGCCACCACCAAGCGTCTGGAAGCGCGTCAGCCGATCCTGACCGACGCGGATCTCGAAAAGATACGCTCGATCTCGGATGTGGCAGAATCGCACTTCAAGTCGCGCACGCTCGACACCACCTTCCACGCCGGCCTCGGCGCGGCGGGCATGGACCAGGTGCTCGACGAGCTCTGCGCGCGTGCGGAAAGCGCGGTGCGCGAGGGCGTCAACATCATCATCCTGTCCGACCGCATGGTCGGCTCGGACCGCGTGCCGATCCCGTCGCTGCTGGCCTGCGCCTCCGTGCATCATCACCTGATCCGCACCGGATTGCGCACCTCGGTCGGCCTGGTCGTCGAATCCGGCGAGCCGCGCGAAGTGCATCACTTCGCCTGTCTCGCGGGCTACGGCGCCGAAGCGATCAACCCTTATCTTGCCTTCGAAACCATCGTCGCGATGAAGGACCGCCTGCCCGGCTCGCTCGACGATTACGAGATCGTCAAGCGCTACATCAAGTCGATCGGCAAGGGCCTGCTCAAGGTGATGTCCAAGATGGGCATCTCGACCTACCAGTCCTATTGCGGCGCGCAGATCTTCGACGCGGTCGGCCTCAAGGCTGACTTCGTCGGAAAGTTCTTCGCCGGCACGCACACCCGCATCGAGGGCGTGGGCCTTGCCGAGATCGCGGAAGAAGCCGTGCGCCGCCATGCCGACGCATTCGGCGAAGCGCTGGTCTACAAGACCGCGCTCGATGTCGGCGGCGAGTATGCGTATCGCAGCCGCGGCGAGGACCATGCATGGACCGCGGAATCGGTTGGCCTTCTGCAGCACGCCGCGCGCGGCAATTCGCTGGAGCGCTATCGCGCCTTCGCAAAGATCCTCAACGAGCAGTCGGAGCGCCTTCTGACGCTGCGCGGCCTGTTCCGGATCAAGAACGCGGACGAAGAAAAGCGCAAGCCTATCCCGCTCGACCAGGTCGAGCCGGCCAAGGACCTCGTCAAGCGCTTCGCCACGGGCGCGATGAGCTTCGGCTCGATCTCGCGCGAGGCGCACACGACGCTTGCAATTGCGATGAACCGGATCGGCGGCAAGTCCAACACCGGCGAAGGCGGCGAGGAAGCGGATCGCTTCAAGCCGCTGCCGAACGGCGACAGCATGCGCTCGGCGATCAAGCAAGTTGCCTCGGGCCGCTTCGGCGTCACCACGGAGTATCTCGTCAACTCCGACATGATGCAGATCAAGATGGCCCAGGGTGCAAAGCCCGGCGAAGGCGGCCAGCTGCCCGGCCACAAGGTCGACGCGACCATCGCCAAGGTCCGGCATTCGACGCCGGGCGTCGGCCTGATCTCGCCGCCGCCGCATCACGACATCTACTCGATCGAAGATCTGGCGCAGCTGATCTACGACCTCAAGAACGTCAACCCGACGGGCGACGTCTCGGTCAAGCTCGTCTCCGAGATCGGCGTCGGCACGGTGGCCGCGGGCGTTGCCAAGGCGCGCGCTGACCATGTCACCATCGCGGGCTTCGAGGGCGGTACCGGCGCTTCGCCGCTGACCTCGATCAAGCACGCCGGCTCGCCGTGGGAGATCGGCCTTGCCGAAACCCACCAGACGCTGGTGCGCGAGCGACTCCGCAGCCGCATCGTGGTCCAGGTCGACGGCGGCTTCCGCACCGGCCGTGACGTCGTGATCGGCGCGCTCTTGGGCGCCGACGAATTCGGCTTTGCCACCGCGCCCTTGATTGCTGCCGGCTGCATCATGATGCGCAAGTGCCATCTCAACACCTGCCCGGTCGGCGTCGCGACCCAGGACCCTGTCCTGCGCAAGCGCTTCACCGGTCAGCCCGAGCACGTGATCAACTACTTCTTCTTCGTCGCGGAGGAAGTCCGCGAGATCATGGCCTCGCTCGGCTTCCGCACCTTCAACGAGATGGTCGGCCAGGTTCAACTGCTCGACCAGACCAAGCTGGTCGCGCACTGGAAGGCCAAGGGCCTCGATTTCTCCAAGCTGTTCGTCAAGCAGAAGGAAGAGAAGGGCCAGAAGATCTATCACTCCGAGCGCCAGAACCATCATCTGGAAGCCGTGCTCGACCGCAAGCTGATCGAGAAAGCGCAGCCCTCGCTCGACCGCGGCGCGCCGGTGAGGATCGAGGCCACGATCAACAGCACCAACCGTTCTGCCGGTGCGATGCTGTCGGGCGCGGTCGCCAAGATCTACGGCCATGCCGGCCTGCCGCAGGACACGATCCACGTCAGCCTCAAGGGCACTGCCGGCCAGGCCTTCGGTGCGTGGCTCGCCAACGGCGTCACCTTCGAGCTCGAAGGTGAAGCCAACGACTATGTCGGCAAGGGCCTCTCGGGCGGCAAGATCATCGTCAAGCCGCCGGCCAACAGCAGCATCGTGCCGGAAGAAAGCATCATCGTCGGCAATACCGTGATGTACGGCGCTATCCAGGGCGAGTGCTACTTCCGCGGCGTCGCCGGTGAGCGTTTCGCCGTGCGCAACTCGGGTGCGATCGCCGTCGTCGAAGGCGCCGGCGATCACTGCTGCGAATACATGACCGGCGGCATCGTAGTCGTGCTGGGCAGGACCGGGCGCAACTTCGCGGCCGGCATGTCCGGCGGCATCGCCTATGTGCTCGACGAGACCGGCGGCTTCGACAAGCTGTGCAACATGGCGATGGTCGAGCTCGAGCCGGTGCTGTCGGAAGAGCTGATCAACGCCGGCACCTATCACCACTCCGGCGACCTCGAGGCGCATGGCCGGGTCGACGTGTTCAAGGACCTGCTCGATTCCGACGTCGAGCGCCTTCACGTCCTGATCACGCGCCATGCCAAGGCGACCGGTTCCGAGCGCGCCGCCGAGATCCTCGCCAATTGGAAGGAATGGCTGCCCAAATTCCGCAAGGTGATGCCGGTCGAGTACCGGCGCGCGCTGCGCGAAATGGCCGCCAACGCGGACGCCGAACCGAAAATCGCGATCGGGGCTTAGGAAGAAGCCTCATGGTGAGGAGGCGCGAAGCGCCGTCTCGAACCATGAGACAACCAGCGGGGCCTTCATCCTTCGAGACGCGGCGCCAGGTGCGCCACTCCTCAGGATGAGGGGTAAGAGAACAACGACCAAGCGGCAGGGACTTCGGGTTTAATGGGCAAGATCACGGGTTTTCTCGAAATCGAACGGCACGACCGCAAGTACACCCCGGCTGCCGAGCGCGTGAAGCATTACAACGAGTTCGTCGTTCCCTTGACCGAAAAGGAAACGCGCGACCAGGCCGCGCGCTGCATGAACTGCGGCATTCCCTATTGCCATGGCACAGGCTCGGTCGCGCCCGGCACGCCCGGCTGCCCGGTCAACAACCAGATCCCCGATTTCAACGACCTCGTCTACCAGGGCAACTGGGAGGAAGCCTCGCGCAATCTGCACTCGACCAACAATTTCCCGGAGTTCACCGGCCGCATTTGTCCGGCGCCGTGCGAAGCCTCCTGCACGCTCAACATCGACGACAATCCGGTCACCATCAAGACCATTGAATGTGCGATCGTCGATCGCGCCTGGGACAATGGCTGGCTGAAGCCTGAAGTGGCCGCCGTGAAGACCGGCAAGAAGGTCGCGGTGATCGGCTCCGGTCCGGCCGGCATGGCCTGCGCACAACAACTCGCGCGCGCCGGCCACGACGTGCATCTGTTCGAGAAGTTCGCCAAGGCCGGCGGACTGCTTCGCTACGGCATTCCCGACTTCAAGATGGAGAAGGGCGTCATCGACCGTCGCGTCAAGCAGATGGAAGGCGAAGGCGTTACCTTCCACTACAACAGCCATGTCGGCGTCGACGGCAATGTCGATCCGCGCGAGATGCTGAACCAGTACGACGCGATCGCGCTGACCGGCGGCGCGGAAGCCCCGCGCGACCTGCCGATCCCCGGCCGAGAGTTTTCCGGCGTCCATTACGCGATGGATTTCCTGCCGCAACAAAATCGCCGCGTCTCCAGCGAGCCGCTGAACGGCGTCAGCGAGATTCTGGCCGGCGGCAAGCATGTCGTCGTCATCGGCGGCGGCGACACTGGCAGCGATTGCATCGGCACCTCGCTGCGCCAAGGCGCGCTCTCGGTGACCCAGCTCGAGATCATGGCGGCGCCGCCCGAGCATGAGAACAAGGGCCTGACCTGGCCGAACTGGCCGCTGAAGATGCGCACGTCGTCGAGCCAGGCCGAAGGCGCGGTGCGCGAATTCGCGGTGCTGACGCAGAAGTTTTCGGGCGAGAACGGGCAGGTCAAGAAGCTGCACTGCGTGCGCGTCGACGACAAGTTCAAGCCGATTGAAGGCACCGAGTTCGAGCTCGACGCCGAGCTCGTCCTGCTCGCGATGGGCTTTGTCCATCCCGTGCACGAGGGCCTGTTGAAGCAACTCGCGGTCGATCTCGACCCGCGCGGCAACGTCAAGGCCAACACGCTCGACTACCAGACCTCGCGCCCGAACGTGTTTTCGGCAGGCGACATGCGGCGTGGGCAATCGCTGGTGGTGTGGGCTATTCGTGAAGGCCGGCTGTGTGCAAGGTCGATCGACACGTTCCTGATGGGGAAGACGGATCTGCCGCGGTAGAACCTGTCATTCCGGGGCGCGCCACTTGGCGCGAACCCGGAATCCATCGGCCCTCAGCGTTGGTGGATAAATGGATTCCGGGCTCGCGCTTCGCGCGCCCCGGAAGGACAATGGAAAGAGCCACGCCTTCTCGCAGAGAATGCGCGTGGCGGCCGGCACTAATTCTGCAACCTAACCCCCAGCATCGCCACCGTCCCCTGCGAGCTCGAGCCCGGCTGGTTCGAATCAAGGATGTCGTGGCGCAGCGTGCCCTTGATCCAGAAATTACGATTGAGCTTGTAGATCAGATTGCCTTCGAGCGAGTAGGTCTTGTCGTTGCGGTTCTGGCCCTGGTAGTCGTAGGTGCCGTAGGTGAACCTGCCGATTGCGGTGAGCCAGCGGCGGAAGTCATGGTCGACTTCGGCGGCATAGGTGTGCACGAGCACGCCGGAGGAGCCGGGGATCGTGGTTTCCGCGATCTGCGTATCGGTGTTGAATTTCACGGTCGTCAACCCGCTCGCGTTCCAGATCAGCGAACCCGAGGTGAGGAAACCCGAGAGCTGGCTCAGCCGCGGGTCGACATAGTTGCGCGCGGAATAGCCGACCGAGATTTCGCCGGTGAGGATGCGCGAGAATTCGAAGGACGAGCCGACCTTGGCATAGCCACCATTTGAATCGCGCAGATATCCGTTGCGGTCGGCGGCCTGGTCGTGGACGCGGTTGTCGCCCTCGATCTCGACGAACGGCTTGAGGCCCGGCTTCAGCTCGTAGGAGAAGCGCCCGACGCCGCCGTACTGGTTGAAGTCACGGTCGTCGTTGCTGAAGGTCGAGCCGTCGGTGAGCTTGGAGTCCGTGTAGGCAGTGCGATCCACCGTCGCGCCGGCCGCGACCTGAAAACGGTTGAAAGTCTGGTCGAAGCCGAGGGTGCCGCCATAGGTGGCGTAGATCGGATATTTCTGCAGGCCGGCCTGCACGTTCGGGCTGCCGGGATTGTCGGTGGCGAGCCGCAGGCGCAGCTGCGAGGTCAGCTTGAGGTCGCGATCGACGTCGAAGCGGCCGTCGACATGGCCGGTGAAATCGGGGCGGTTGATCTCGACCGGCGACGGCGAGGCAAGGCCATCGATCGTGGCCGGCATGTTGTTGGTGTAGCCGGAGAACGAGCCGCGCAAGTCAGCGACCAGCGCGTGGCGCTCCCAGTCGGACTGGACGAGGAGATCGGGCGCGATGACATAGACCGGCGAGCCGATCGGCTTTTGCAGGCGCGCCGGATTGGTGTCGTAGCCCGTGGAGAGCTCGAGCCCGCCCTTGATCAAAAAGCTGCCGGCGTAATCGCCGACCGCGCCGAACGCATCGTCGTCGGCCTTGAGGCGACGGCGCAGCGGCTGACCGGGTACGGTGCCCGCCATCGCCGGCGGTACCGGCGTCTTGTTCGCGGTCTCCGACGGCGGCGGCGCGATGCGTGGCGCACCGAGAGGTGACAGCGTCGGTGTTGCGGACGGCACCGGCGAGCCCGGACCTGCGGGCTTCTTCGGCTTTGGCTGGCCGGGATAGAGCTTTGGCAGCTGGCGCTTGCGGTTCAGAGAGTCATAGCCGGAGCTGCTCGCGCCGTTGGCCGCGGGCAGGCCGTAGGTCGGCACCTGGCCGATACGCGATGGCGCCGGCGTCTCACGGCTCTTGCGCGGATCGTCGTTTGGATCCGGCGGCACCGGGACCGCATCCGACGGCGCCTGCGGGACACCGGCCGTGCGACGCATCGGCAGCGTATCGGGCGCGACGAAGCCACCGCGGTTGGGATTGAACAGGTCGGGCGTCAGGCTCTGGGCGGCCGCCGGGCCAGTTTCCAGTGCGGTCAGCAACAGGCATGGCAACGCGGCGCGGAAGACGTACGCGCGATTGCTCCGGCCCCTACCTGGAGGCGACCCCACGATGGAATAACTCCAACAAAATCAGACACTTCTTCGATGACCATCCGCAAACACGGGGAACCATCGTTAATGGAGTTAAACAATTATGGTTAATGACCGGTTGAGGGTTTTGGGGCTCGCGTCGCCTCGAGGGCCGCGGCGTGCTAAAGAGACGGCCTACGGGCCGACGCCCCTCCTCCCTGGACCAGAACATGCCGAGTTCGAAACCGCTGATGACCTCATCATCCAGCTCCACCCCGACAAGCGTCGAATCCGCGCTCCGCACGCTGGAGACCGAGGGCGGCGGCATCAACGCGCTCGCGGCCGCCCTGCGCGGCCCGCTCGGCGAGGCGTTCGCCAAGGCGGTCGATCTGATCCGCAACGCCAAGGGCCGCGTCATCGTCACCGGGCTCGGCAAATCCGGTCACATGGCGCGCAAGATCGCGGCGACCCTGGCCTCGACCGGCACGCCGGCCTTCTTCGTTCACACCGCCGAAGCCGCCCATGGCGACCTCGGCATGATCACCACCGACGACGTCATCATGGCGATGTCCTGGTCCGGCGAGCAGCCGGAGATGAAGACGCTCGTGAACTATTCGGCGCGTTTCGCGATCCCGATGATCGCGGTGACGTCGAACGCGGCGTCCTCGCTCGGACAGGCCGCCGACATCGTGCTCGAGCTACCGAAGGCGCGCGAGGCCTGCCCGCACAATCTGGCGCCGACCACCTCGACGATGATGCAGGTCGCGATCGGCGATGCCATTGCGATTGCGCTGCTCGAAGGCCGCGGCTTCACCGCGCTGGAATTCGCCCATTTCCATCCCGGCGGCAAGCTCGGCGCGATGCTGAAATTCGTCCGCGACTACATGCGCACCGGCGCGGAGATCCCGGTCAAGCCTGAAGGCACCAAGATGTCGGACGCCGTGATGGAGATGTCGGCCAAGGGGCTCGGCTGCGTCTGCATCGTCAACGCCGCGAACGAGGCCGTCGGCATCATCACCGACGGCGATCTGCGCCGTCACATGCGGCCTGATCTGCTGACGGCATTGGTGGACGACATCATGACGAAGCAGCCGAAGACCGTGCCGCCCTCGATGCTCGCGACCGAGATGATCGAGGTGCTGAACACCCGCAAGATCACGACACTGGTCGTGACCGAGGCGGACAAGGTGGTCGGCATCGTGCATCTGCACGATCTGCTGCGCGCGGGCGTGGCGTAGGGCGTTCTCCCACCACTCGTCATTGCGAGGAGCTCTTGCGACGAAGCAATCCAGAATGTCTCCGCGGAAAGATTCTGGATTGCTTCGCTGCGCTCGCAATGACGGCGGAGAGACCTACGCCGGAAATCGCGCCGCCTTCTCCTCCAGCGGCAGCCGCAAGCCGTTCGCCAGATATGACACCGTGCGATAGAATCCGCACAGCAGCATGACCTCCAGAATTTGCGCCTCGTCGTAATGCGCCGACAGCGCAGCGAACTCGGCATCGGCAAGCGTCGCGCGATGATGCAATGCGTCCACTGCCGCGATCAGGGCCTGCTCGGCCGGCGACCAGCAGGATGAATTCGCATCGCCCTGCACCGTCGCGCGGACCTCATCCTCCGCGAGCTTGGCTGGACCTGCGAAGATCGCGACATGGACACCCCATTCATATTCGCAACGGTTGAGCGCACAGGTGCGATCGATGACGATCTCGCGCTGACGCAAGGAGAGCGGCCCGGGATCGAGCAGGCCGCCGGCGCGAAACTTGTCCCAGGCGCGGGCGTGGCCCGCCATCACCCGGAACAGCGCCAGCGGCGGCGCGCCGCGCATGATGCGGTCAAACTGCCCCTGGATCTCCGGGGGATAAGGCGGCGCGAGCGGGGCAATACGCGGCTCTGGGGATGACATGAGCGTCTTTCTTGCTACAATTACTGTAGCATCACGCTACATTATCCGTAGCAAACCGCAAGAGGGGTGCGATGGCAAAAGAGGCAGGGGAAAGCCGCGTGCGTGGCTCGCGCACCGGCCGGCCGATCATGGCCCTGCTCGATCTCCTGGGCCGGCGCTGGAGCCTGCGGATTCTCTGGGAATTGCGCAACGAACCGCTCACCTCGCGCGCGCTGCGCGCAGCCTGCGACGAGGCCTCTCCGACGGTGCTGCAGGCCCGGCTGACGGAGTTGCGCGAGGCGGGGTTTGTGGAGCTGGGCGAAGGTGGTGGTTACGGATTGACGCCGCTCGGGCGGGACTTGCGCGGGACGTTCATGCCGCTGCACAAGTTTGCGGAGAGGTGGAAGAAGAGCTGAGGGCTCTCTCCTCCCTCTCCCCGTTCTTCTTGTTCAGACCGGGGAGAGGGTTGGGGTGAGGGGCCTCTCTCCGCGCTTGAGGTCATCGAGATACCTGTACCCCCTCACCCGGATCGCAAGAGCGATCCGACCTCTCCCCGCAAGCGGGGCGAGGTAAGAAGAGACTACGCCGCTGCCACCGTCAGATTGGCGCCGTCCACCTGCACCACCTTCACCTTCGTCCCCGCAGGCGTATCCGGGCCCGCGACACGCCAGACCGTGTCGCCGATGCGCACGGTGCCGTTGCCGTCGATGATCGGCTTCTCCAGCGTGAACTCGCGGCCCAACAGCGCCTCGCTGCGCTTGTTGAGGAAGGGGCTGCCGCTGGCGTCCAGCCTTGGCCGGGCGAGCCGGCGCCAGACCGGCACGGCGGCGGCGGCGAACACTGCGAACATTACGAGCTGGATCTGCCAGGATATGACGACAGCGAACGAGATCAGGCCCACCAGAAGCGCGGCGAGCCCAAGCCAGAACAGGAACACGCCGGGCGCGATCACCTCCAGCGCCATCAGGATGAAGCCGAAGATCAGCCAGTTCCAGGTACCTAGCGAGACGAACATGTCGGTCATGACACGACCTCTTGATATTGGCGCATGATCTTATCGGAAAACCGGTGCCCACTCTTCCGGCGCATGCGCGTAAATCCCGTTACCGCGGCGGCACCGATGGCGGCGTGGGCGCCGACGCTGGCACCGAGCCGCGGCGGGCGGCGGCTGAAGCGGATGCGGCGCTTTCGCCGAACGTCGCCTTGGCGATCTCGCCGATGCCGGCGAGCGAGCCCAGCAAGCTCGTGGCCTCCATCGGCAGCATGATGATCTTCTGGTTCGGTGCATCCGCGAACTGGCCAAACGCCTTGATGTATTTGTCGGCGATGAAGTAGTTCAGCGCGGCCACGTCGCCCTTGGCGATGGCCTCGCTGACCATTTGCGTCGCCTTGGCCTCTGCTTCCGCCGACCGCTCGCGCGCCTCGGCGTCACGGAAGGCGGCCTCGCGGCGGCCTTCGGCCTGAAGGATCTGCCCCTGCTTGGCGCCCTCGGCCCGCAAAATCTCGGACTGGCGCGCACCTTCGGCCTGAAGAATGTCGGCGCGCTTGACGCGCTCGGCCTTCATCTGCCGGCCCATGGCTTCGACGAGGTCGGCCGGCGGCACGATGTCCTTGATCTCGATGCGGTTGACCTTGAGGCCCCAGGGCGAGACCGCGGCATCGACCACGCGCAGCAGGCGCTCGTTGATCTCGTCACGGTGCGACAGCACCTGGTCGAGATCCATCGAGCCCATCACCGAGCGGATGTTGGTCATGGTCAGCACGATGATCGCCTGCTCGAGATTGGCGACCTCGTAGCTCGCCTTGGCCGCGTCGAACACCTGGAAGAAGGCGACGCCGTCCACCGTCACGGTGGCGTTGTCCTTGGTGATCACCTCCTGCTCGGGAATGTTGATCACCTGCTCCATCATGTTGATCTTGCGGCCGACGCGGTCGAAATAGGGCACGATCAGGTTGAGCCCCGGGCTCAGCGTCTGGGTGTATTTGCCGAACCGCTCGATGGTCCAGTCATAGCCCTGCGGCACCGTCTTCACGCCAGCAATGAGCGTGACGATGACGAGCAACACCAGAACAATCGCGAAAATGTCGAAGCCGCTCATATTTCCTCCAAGGCGGGAAAATGCCCTTTCCCGCGCTGCCATTGGTCGGGACCAGGACCCTACCGGTTCAGCGGTCGCTTTTCACGGCGGCATCCACACCATTCTGCACAAGACGCCACGAGAGGGAACGGTCACGTTTATGTATTTGCGAAGGGCTCTTGAAAGCCCCCAGGCGCAAACCTAGCGGCAAAAGTTAACAATTGCGCCGCTACTCGATGACATCGTTCGCGATTGCGAGCAGTCCCTGGGAGATGGAGACGCCAATCGCCTTGGCCGTCTTCAGGTTGACGGCGAGCTCGAACTTGGTGGGGTTCTGGACCGGAAGATCCGCGGGCAACGCGCCCTTCAGGATGCGGTCGATATAGGAGGCCGCACGCCGCAGCTGCTCGGCACTGTCCGTGCTGTAGGACATCAGCCCGCCCTCATCGACGAAGACGCGGCTCCAGAACACCGCCGGCGCGCGGGCCTCGGTGATCGCCGCCAGGAGCGGCGCACGATTGGCCATGGTGAAAAAGTCGGGCAGCACCAGGAGGCCGCCGTCCTTGCGCGAGGCCAGCGCCGCGATCGAGGCGGCATCATGCACCGGCGCGGGTTCGACGGTGACGTGAAGCGTGCGCGCGGCGTCCTCGATCGTGCGCAGCATCAGGGGCGCAAACGGCGCGGTGGCGGGATTGTAGACGACGAAGACGCGAGAGACCTTCGGCGTGACCTGCGTCAACATCTCCAGCCATTTGCCGGCGAGCGGACCGTCATAATCGGTGAAGCCGGTGATGTTGCCGCCGGGATGCGCGAGGTTCTGCACAAAGCCCTGGCTGACGGGATCGGTGACGACGGCAAACACGATCGGCGTCGTCGTGGTGCGCTGGCGCAGCTCCTCCACCGACGGCGTGCCGATCGCAAGCAGGACGTCAGGCTTGAGCGCGATCAGCTCATCGGCAAGCCGGGCGATGGGGGCACGATCGCCGGCCCCGCTGCGCCAATCGACCTTGATATTGTCTTGCTCCTTCCAGCCGTGGGCAGCGAGCGCCTCGGCCAGGCGGGCCTGCCCGATCACGTCATCGGCCGTGACCGAGAGCACGCCGAGCCGGCGCGTCTCGCTCGGCTGCTGCGCCAGCACCGAAGCCGGCCATGCCGCGAGCGTCCCAAGAAGCGCCAGATATTCGCGGCGGTTCATGGAGCGCTCCTCAGATCCAGCCTTGAAGCTCACGCAAGACGAGCGTGCGGATCACGTCCATGCCGGGATCGCTGTCGTTGAGGCAGGGGATCGCGGAAAACTGCTCGCCGCCATTATGCTTGAATATCTCGGCATTCTCCTGCGCGATCTCCTCCAACGTCTCCAGGCAGTCGGCGGAAAAGCCCGGCGTCACCACCGCGATGCGGCGCACGCCTTCCCTGGCGAGGCGCTCCATCGTCTTGTCGGTGTAGGGCTGCAGCCACTCGTCATTGCCGAAGCGCGACTGGAAGGTCAGCAGCAGCCTTGTGTCGTCCATGCCGAGCCGGCGGCGCAACGCCTCGGTGGTGGCGACGCAGTGGCTCTGATAGGGATCGCCCTTGTCGACATAGGATTTCGGCATGCCGTGGAAGGAGGCGACGATCAGCTCGGGCTTGAACGGCAGTGTCGCCAGATGCGTCTCGATCGAGGTGGCCAGCGCCTCGATATAGGCCTCGTCCTCGTAGTAAGGCGGCGTCACCCGCAGCGTCGGCTGATTGCGCAGGCGAGCGAGCACGCGGAACACTTCGTCGCAGACGGTCGCCGAGGTCGGGGCGGAATATTGCGGATAAAGCGGCACGGCGAGGATACGGTCGCACCCCTTCGCGATCAGGGCGTCGATGCCCGCCTTGATCGAGGGATTGCCGTAGCGCATCGCCCAGTCCACCACGACATGCGCGCGGTCCGACAGCGCGGCGGCGAGCTTGTCGCTCTGCGACCGCGTGATGGTCTTCAGCGGCGACTCGTTCCTGTCAGTGTTCCATATCTTCCGGTAGTCGAGCGCCTTGGTGCGGGGACGGCTGCGCAGGATGATGCCGTTCAGCACCAGCTGCCAGATCAGGCCCTGGTCCTCGATGACGCGGGCGTCCGAGAGAAATTCCTTGAGATAGACCCGCACGCCCGAGGCGTCGGCCGTGTCGGGCGTGCCGAGATTGACCAGCAGCACGCCGACGCGCGGCTGAGCCGATGGCACTGCTGGCTTCGCTGAAACGATGGGGGCGGCGATGGTCGTCATGGCATCGTGGGTCGCGCGTTGCTCCGAACTTGTCAAGATGAGCCGGGTTTGGCTAGGGTCACGCCCAAGCGGGGGGAGGAAAGATGACACTCGCGGAATGGTGCGTTCTCGGAGCGCTGCTGCTCTATCTCTTGACGATCGCCTCTATCAAATGGATCAGGTTTCGCGGCTTCGACAATGCCCGGCCGCGCGACCCCGCCTTCTATGAGGACGCCATCGCGCAGCGCGCGCTGGGCGCGCACCAGAACGGGATCGAGACCTTTCCGTTCTTCGCCTTTGCCGTGCTGCTCGCCGAATTTCGGGACTCGCCGCAGCGCCTGATCGACGAGCTCGCACTGCTGTTCCTGATCGTACGGATCGCCTATGTGCTGACCTATCTCGGCAACCGCCCGACGCTGCGCTCCATCCTCTGGAGCATCGGCTTTGCGATCAATCTCGGGATCTTCTTCATGCCGTTGTTGAAGCGGTTGTTGCCGGTGTGAGCGCCTGAGGCCGCAGCCCGGATGGAGCGAAAGCGTAATCCGGGGTTTCTCCGCATCGGCACTGCCCCGGATTGCGCTTCGCTCCATCCGGGCTACGAGGCCAGCCTTTCAAAAACACGTCGTCCGCTCGGCCGCGATGTAACCGAACAACAGGCCCGCGCCAAACAGCAGCACGAGGGCGGCGGCGCCGAATTCGATGCCGCGCATGAACAGCGCGCCGCCGCCGTCACGGGCTCCGCCCAGGCGGCCGGCAATGTCCTTGGCGGAAACGGCGATCACGGCGATGGCCGCAACCGTGATCGCGGTGCCCAGCCCCATCAGGAAGGTCGCGGCGATGCCGGCCCAGAACAGGCCCTGGGCGAGCGCGAACACCAGCACCAGGATCGCGCCCGAGCAGGGGCGGATGCCGACGGTCAGGATCGCGGCAAAACCGCGCCGCCAGCCACCGGGACCGGCGAGTTCGCTCGGCGTGGGCCCGTGGGAATGGCCGCAATGCTCGTCCTGGATGTGCTCGTGCCCATGGTCGTGATGAGCGTGCGCATGGCTATGATCATGGTGATGATGATCATGATCGTGATCGTGATGATCATGCGCATCATGATGGTCATGGGGCACGCCGGCGATCGCCGGCACCGGCTGCGTCGCCTGGAGAGCGCGGATGAAGGTGCGGCCCTTGACCCAGACCAGCCGCAAGCCAAACAGCGCGATCAGGCCATAGCTCGCGATCTCGATCGCGCCTTCCGCCTTGCACATGGTCTTTGCGGTGGCGTTCAGAACCCAGGCCGAGATGGCGACGATCAGGACCGCGACCAGCGACTGCATCAGCGCGGACGCAAACGACAGCGCGATGCCGCGCCGCGCAGTCTCGCGGTTGGCGACGAGATAGGAGGCGATCACTGCCTTGCCGTGGCCGGGGCCGGCGGCATGGAATATTCCGTATGCAAAGGAGATGAAGAGCAGCGTCCACACCGCAGATCCGTCGGTCTTCGCTGCGCGGATGGTCGACGACATCTGGCGATAGAATTCCGATTGTCTGGCCAGCAGCCAGCCGATGAGGCCGCTGGCCTCCGGCTCGGCCGCTTGCGCCGGACGCGGCGCGCCGAACGGATTTTGCGCGAGGAGATCGTGGAGCGCAGCATCGGCCACGCCGACGACGAGGAGTACGGCGGCGCAGGCGAGGAGCCCGCGCCCAAGAGGCGAGAGATGCGACTTCAAGGGCAATCCACCGTGATCTTGTTGGCGAACATCATGCCGAAATTGGCATTCGGGCCGTCCATGAAGGTCTGCTCGTTGAGCGTCTGCGCCGTCGCGGTGCCATCGCTGGGACGGTCGAGCTTCATCTGGCAGCCAGCGGGCGCGCCGACAAGCTTGACCGGATTGTCCTTGGCCATCTGGAAGTCGATGAAGAAGGAGCGGTCGAAAACTTCCAGCATCAGTTGCTTCGGCTTGAGCGGCGTCTTCAGCGGCAAGGTGAAGTGCAGGGTCAGCACCGTGTCCTTGTAGTCGAGATAATAATCGACCGGCTCGCTGAAGCGCTCCTTCTTGCCATCAGCTCGCGCAAAGGTGAAGTAGGCATATTCCTTCAGCGACTCGACATTGGTCTGCGCCAGCGGCCCCAGCTCCTCGCGCGTATAGGCCCCCTTCTTCTTGGCCTCGAGCCCCTGCACCGCATAGGCCGAGAACATGTCGTCGAAGGTCCAGGCGTGGCGAACGCCGGTGATGCTGCCGTCCTCGGCATAGAGCAATTCGCTGGTTGCGGTGATCCAGACGTGAGGATGTGCGCTCACCGCGCCCGATGCGAGCATCATTGCGGCGGCGAGCAGCAGTCCCAACAGCGCGCGCATGCCGGTCAGGCCGCCTTGGCGCCGTCGAGCAGGCCGCGGCGGCGGAGCAGCGCGTCGGGCTCGGGCGGCCGGCCGCGGAAGGCCTCGTAGGCCGCTTCCGGATCGACCGACCCGCCGCTCGAGTAAATGTCGTCATGCAGGCGCTTGGCAACGGCAGGATCGAAAATGTTGCCGGCTTCCTCGAAGGCACCGAAGGCGTCGGCGTCCATCACCTCCGACCACATGTAGCTGTAATAGCCGGCCGCATAATGATCGCCGGAGAAGATGTGGCCGAACTGCGTGGGCCGGTGCCGCATCGAGATTTCCTCGGGCATGCCGATCTTCTCCAGCTCCTTCTTCTCGAAGGCCCGGACATCCTGCGCGGCGGCGGCAGGCTGGGAGTGGAACTCGAGGTCGACCAGCGCCGAGGAAACGAACTCGACGGTGGCAAAACCCTGGTTGAACTTTCGCGCGGCAAGGAAGCGCTTGAGCAGATCGTCCGGCAGCGGCTCGCCGGTCTGGTAGTGGCGGGCGAACTGCTGCAGCACCTCGGGCCGCTCCTGCCAGTGCTCGTAGAGCTGCGACGGCAGCTCGACGAAGTCGGTGAATACCGAGGTACCCGACAGCGATGGATAGGTCACGTTGGACAGCATGCCGTGAAGGCCATGGCCGAACTCGTGAAAGAGTGTGCGGGCATCGTCGGGCGACAGCAGCGAAGGCTCGCTGCCAGTACCCTTGGCAAAATTGCAGACATTGATGACGAGGGGTGCGATCTCACCGTCGAGCTTCTGCTGGTCGCGGAGCGAGGTCATCCAGGCGCCGGAGCGCTTGGACGGCCGGGCATAATAGTCGCCGTAGAACAGCGCCTTGTGCCTGCCGTCGAGGCCCTTCACCTCCCAGACGCGGACGTCGGGGTGCCAGACCGGCACGTCCTTGCGTTCGGCGAAGGTAACGCCGAACAGGCGCGTGGCGCAGTCGAAGGCGGCCGCGATCATGTGGTCGAGCGTCAGATAGGGCTTGATCGCGGCGTCGTCGAAATTGGCGCGCTGAAGCCGGAGCTTCTCGGCGTAGAAGCGCCAGTCCCAGGACGCGAGCTTGAAATTGCCGCCCTCCGCCGTGATCAGCGCCTGCATCTCGTTGCGGTCGGCAAGCGCCTGGGCGCGGGCCGGTTTCCAGACCCGCTCCAGCAGGCCACGAACCGCATCCGGCGTCTTGGCCATGGAATCCTCGAGCCGGTAGGCGGCGAAGGTCGGGTAGCCCAAAAGCTTGGCGCTCTCCTCACGCAGCTTCAGGACCTCGCCGATGGTGGTGTTGTTGTCGTTGGAATTGCCGTTGTCGCCGCGCGCCGTGAAGGCTTTGTAGACCTTCTCGCGCAGGTCGCGACGGGCCGAGCTCTTCAGGAACGGCTCGGTCGAGGAGCGCGACAGCGTCACGATGGCCTTGCCTTCCATGCCGCGGTCTTCTGCCGCAGCCTTGGCGGCGGCGACGAAGCTCTCCGGCAGGCCCTGGCGGTCGGCCTCGCCGAGCTCCATGAACCAGTCCTGCTCGTCGCCGAGCAGATGATGGCTGAAGCCGGTCGCAAGCTGGGCCAGCTTCTCGTTGATCTCGGCCATGCGCGTCTTGGCTTCGTCGGACAGGCCGGCGCCGGCGCGGTGGAAGCGGGTGTAGGTGCGCTCCAGCAGGCGGAGCTGCTCCGGGTCGAGGCCGAGATTAGCGCGGTTCTCGTGCAGCTGGGCGATGCGACCAAACAGCACGGCGTTCATCATGATCGGATTCCAGTGCCGCGCCATCCGCAAGGAGACTTCCTTGTCGATGTCCAGAATGGCCGGATTGGAATGCGCCGAAACCAGGTCGTAGAAGACCGAAGCGACCTTGTTCAGAAGCTTGCCGGAGCGCTCCAGCCCAATGATGGTGTTGGCGAAGTCGGGCACGGCCGGATCGCTGGTGATCGCGGCGATCTCGGCGGAGTGGTCGGCGAAGGCCTGCTCGAAGGCGGGCAGGAAGTGCTCGGGCGTGATCTCGTCAAAGGGCGGGGTCGCAAACGGCGTCACCCAGGCCTTCAGCAGCGGATTGGTCTCGGAGTCCGTGGTTTGGCGGGGATCTGACATCGCTGGTCCAGTTTATTGAGCCGATTTGTTGGGTCCAGCTATAGCACGCGATGGGGCTTTTTTGGGCCATTTGGCCTTGCTCCCGCCCGCCTTTTCGGGGAGATTGCGGCCCTCGAAACACCGGATCTTGAACGCCCATGAACGCGCCCTCCTCCTCTTCCCGTCAGATCGTCTGGCCGAGCGTCATCACCGTCCTCAGCGCCGCCATCCTGATCGGCGCGGAAGTGTTCGGCGCGGCATTTGCCGGCGGCTGGGCGCTCGCTATTCTGCTCGGGCTCGGCGACCAGGGTGCGCACATTCTGCAGGCCGTGCTGTTCGCACTCGGCGTGCTGGTGATGACCGCGTTCGTCCGCGCAGCTCAGCGCGTTGAGCCGTTCTTCAAGCGCGGCTGACGCTTCGCGCGCCTGAGTCACGCGCTCGACACAGAAAACTTAACGCGCATTCATCTTCCGCGTCGCTCGCGCAACACTGCGCAAGCAGATGTTAGGCAATTCTGTTCTCAGCCTAAAAAAAATCTTGCGAAGCGGAGTCAAAAGCCTTATGTGCGCTCTTGCCCAATTTCGCACGTGCCTGTGGTCGTGTGTCAGTCGGTAGGTATCCGGACAAGAGGCCGGACAGCCGCCAAGGGGTGAAGAAGCCGAGGGGCTCTTCGGAAGTGCGGAAGTCAGAAGACTACGGTCCAAGACTTACGCAAACCCGGAGCGCCCAGCATCTCTCTCAAAGAGATGCCTTGTCGAAGGTGACTTCACTTTTTGCAACCGTGACTGGCAGCCGGAGGCGAACCGGCGCACCCCGCTCTCAACGGGGGACGCGACTTAAAGCAACGACGGATCGGGCTTTTTTGGTCTCTACCGGCATTCCAACGCCGGCGCGGGCTACTGAAAAGGCTTGTCCTTCATTGCCAGGTGTGCGGGCGGGAAACTCTCCCAACCAATCCACGGCAGCACAGTCTGGTTTGAGTCATTTGGCCTCAACGCGCCTCCATCGCGCGATGTGGCCGGAGCGCTCTTATCCGACGTCATGTTGATGCGGACCCCGTCGCTGGGGCCGTTGGAGAGTGCTATGACGGAACGTATCCAGGAATTCCTGCGCAATCGCCGCAAGGAAGGTCTCGACACCGAGCCGTGCCTCGTCGTCGACCTCGAGGTCGTGCGCGACAATTACCAGACCTTCGCCAAGGCGCTGCCCGACAGCCGCGTGTTCTATGCCGTCAAGGCGAACCCGGCGCCGGAAGTGCTGGCGCTGCTGGCCTCCATGGGCTCCTGCTTCGACACCGCGACCGTCGCCGAGATCGAGATGGCGCTGGCCGCTGGAGCTACGCCCGACCGCATCTCCTTCGGCAATACGATCAAGAAGGAGCGCGACATCGCGCGCGCCTTCGCGCTCGGCATCCGCCTGTTCGCGGTCGATTGCACCGCCGAGGTCGAGAAGGTCGCCCGTGCCGCCCCCGGTGCGAAGGTGTTCTGCCGCATCCTCTATGATTGCGCCGGCGCCGAGTGGCCGCTGTCGCGCAAGTTCGGCTGCGACCCGGAAATGGCCGTCGACGTGCTCGACGTCGCCAAGCGCCTGGGCCTGGAGCCGTGCGGCATCTCCTTCCATGTCGGCTCGCAGCAGCGCAAGGTGAAGGCGTGGGACCGTGCGCTGGCGATGGCCTCGCAGGTGTTCCGTGACTGCGCCGAGCGCGGCATCAACCTGACCATGGTCAACATGGGCGGCGGCTTCCCGACCAAGTACCTGAAGGACGTGCCGCCGGTGGTCACCTACGGCCGCTCGATCTTCCGCGCGCTGCGCAAGCACTTCGGCAACCAGATTCCGGAGACCATCATCGAGCCGGGCCGCGGCATGGTGGGCAACGCCGGCATCATCGAATCCGAGGTCGTGCTCATCTCGAAGAAGAGCGACGAGGACGAGGTGCGCTGGGTCTATCTCGACATCGGCAAGTTCGGCGGTCTCGCCGAGACGATGGACGAGTCGATCCGCTACGCCATCCGCACGCCGCATGACGGCGCGGACATGACGCCGTGCGTGCTCGCAGGCCCGACCTGCGACAGCGCCGACGTGCTGTACGAGAAGAGCCCGTATCCGCTTCCGGTGACGCTCGAGATCGGCGACAAGCTGCTGATCGAAGGCACCGGGGCCTATACGTCGACCTACTCGGCGGTGGCGTTCAACGGCATCCCGCCGCTGCGGACGTATCACATCTGATCTGCCTCTCGTTCTGAGGCCTGACGACCCCCGGGAGCCGGTCCGCCGGCTCCCTCCCTGATATTTCGATCTGACGACGTCTTGGACAGGCGTGCCTATCGGGCACGTCCGTTCAAGCGGGGACTGACGCGCCATGACTGCTTTTCGGAAGCCACAAGTCGCCCTCACCTCGAAAGCCGCTCCGTTCGTGATCCGTGCGGAACGTGCTGTCGACGTCGCGACGCGTGAAGCGCTGCTGGATGCCTCTTTTGGCGAAGACCGCCATGACCGCACTTGCCAGCGCCTGCGCGACGGACGTGCGCCCGCCACAGGCCTTGCCCTGTCGGCGATGCGCGAGGGCAAACTCGTGGGAACCGTGCGGCTGTGGCACGTCAGCGCCGGAGGCAGGCCCGCTCTGGTCCTCGGACCACTGGCGGTTGACCCTGCCTGCCGCGAGCTCGGGATCGGCGCCGCGCTGATGCAACAAGCGCTGGCCGCCGCCCGGGCGCGCGGGCATGCCGCCGTGATCCTGCTCGGCGATGCGCCTTATTATGCCCGCTTCGGCTTCTCGGGCGAGAAGACCGGCGCGCTGGTGCTGCCCGGTCCGTTCGAGCGCGACCGCCTGCTGGCGATCGAATTCGCCGACGGCGCGCTCGATGGCGCCGACGGGATGATCATCCCGACCGGCGCGGCCCTGCCCAAACGGAGGGTCCTTCGCGCCCTCCAGGCGCACGCGGCCTAAGGGATCGCCACGATGGCGGCGACCGAAGCCGCATTGAGCGGCAACGCCCGACCGCGCCTGCGCTCAGCTCTAGTCGTTTGGGGTTGCGCGGGCCCGCAAATTGCCCGTAAACCGCACGAAATTTTCCTTCAGTTGAGGCCGAACCCATGTCCCGTCGCTTGATTTCCACCGGCTCCCCCTTCGAGAAGACTGCGGGCTACAGCCGCGCCGTGATCGACGGCGAGTTCGCCTTCGTCGCGGGAACCACCGGCTACGACTACACCACGATGACCATGCCGGCCGATGTCACGAGCCAGTCACGCAACTGCTTCAAGACCATCGAGGCTGCCCTGAAGGAGGGCGGTTTTGAGATGGCCGATGTCGTCCGCGTGACCTATTACCTCACCGACATCAAGGACGCCGACGCCCACTTCGGGGTCTGCGGCAAAGTCCTCGGCGACATCCGGCCTGCAGCAACGCTGGTCGCCGTCTCGGCGCTCTACAAGCCCGAGATGAAGGTCGAAATCGAAGTCACCGCCAAGCGCCGCGGCGCCTGATCCAGCACGTTCCGGAGAAGCCATTCATGAGCCCCACCTCGCAGATCTACGCGAAGATCACCGGTCCCATCGTCATGGTCGGCTTCGGCTCCATCGGCAAAGGCACGTTGCCGATGATCGAGCGGCATCTCGATTACGACAAGTCGCGCGTCACCGTGATCGATCCCAAGGACGAGGGCCGCAAGGCGCATTGCGAGAAGCAGAATGTCCGCTTCATCCAGAAGGCCGTGACCAGGGACAATTATCGCGAACTGCTGACCCCGCTGCTCACCGAAGGCGGCGGCCAGGGTTTTTGCGTCAATCTGTCGGTCGACACCGGCTCGACCGACATCATGGAGCTCTGCAACGAGCTCGGCGCTCTCTACATCGACACCGTCAACGAGCCCTGGCTCGGCTTCTATTTCGATTCGTCAAAGGGCCCGGAAGCGCGCTCGAACTACGCGCTTCGCGAAGTCACGCTTGCCGCCAAGAAGGCCCGCCCCGCCGGCTCGACGACGGCTGTCTCCTGCTGTGGCGCCAATCCCGGCATGGTGTCCTTTTTCGTCAAGCAGGCGCTGCTCAATGTCGCCGCCGACCTGAAGCTCAATGCCCCCAAGCCGAAGACCAAGGCCGAATGGGCCGACCTGATGCGGCAGGCCGGCATCAAGGGCGTCCATATCGCCGAACGCGACACCCAGCGCGCCAAGAAGCCGAAAGAACCTGATGTCTTCGTCAACACCTGGTCGGTGGAAGGCTTCCTGTCGGAAGGCGTGCAGCCGTCAGAGCTCGGTTGGGGCACCCACGAAAAATGGATGCCCGAGAATGCGCATACCCACGAAGCCGGCTGCGGCGCCGCCATCTATCTGATGCAGCCCGGCGCCAACACGCGCGTGCGCACCTGGTGCCCGACCCGCGGCGCGCAGTATGGCTTCCTCGTCACCCACAACGAGTCGATCTCGATCTCGGATTACTTCACGGTGCGTGACGCATCGGGCAAGGCGGTCTATCGGCCGACCTGCCACTATGCCTATCATCCGGCTGACGATGCCGTGCTGTCGCTGCATGAAATGTTCGGCCGCGCCGCGAAGATGCAGGAAAAGCACCACATCCTCGACGAGAACGAGATCGTCGACGGCATCGACGAGCTCGGCGTGCTGCTGTTCGGCCACGACAACAATGCCTACTGGTACGGCTCGCAGCTCTCGATCGAAGAGACCCGCAAGCTCGCGCCCTACCAGAACGCCACCGGCCTGCAGGTAACCTCCGCCGTTCTCGGCGGCATGGTGTGGGCGCTGGAAAACCCGAGGGAAGGCATCGTCGAAGCCGACGAGATGGATTTCGATCGTTTGCTGGAAATCCAGCTGCCGTATCTCGGCCCGGTGAAAGGATTCTACACCGACTGGACGCCGCTGACGGATCGTCCGGGACTGTTCCCGGAAGACATCGACACCAGCGATCCCTGGCAGTTCCGGAATGTGCTGGTGCGCTGACAGAAACTGCGAAAACAACCCCATGCACCGTAGAACGCGCGACGGAAGGCCATCGCGCGGTTATGGCAAAAAGACGAGCGTGGTCTACTGCTTGTCCTTGATCGGCGGCGCGATCTTCTCTGCCGGTGCGGGCGGCAATGCCGGTTTGGCTGAGCCTGCCGCACCCTGCGTCTGCGGGTCGGGACGCGCCGGCTCGGGGGCCGGGGTGGTCGGCCGGTCGCCGCCGGGTTTTGCTTCGGCGGGCGTCTTGTCCTGATCGTTGGACGGCGTGCCCTGGAGTGGCCGCGTCGCCTGCGCCAGCTCCATCCGGCTCTCGGCTCGGATTTGCGCGAGTGACATCACGGACACCGCGATGCCCGCAGCGAACAGCGAGCCGGCAATCGTCAAATCGAGCTTCAGTCTGCGCTTATCATCTTGGCCGGGCATATCGGTCACCGCCTCTATCAGCGGGATCAACGAAGTTCTCCGGCTGCGGTTCCGGTCCCGGCGAAGCGGGAACCGCCGCTCGCGCGCCAAATCGCCGCGCCTAGTCCGTCGTACTGACTTCCCAGGTGGCGTGGCGCACGCCCGGAAGATGCTGGAGATCGGTCGCCACGACATTCAATTCATTCGGGTCGACCGCGGTCGCGACCAGCTTGGCGACGATCTCCAGAATGTCCTCTCCGATCTCGACCACGTCCACATCGGCCACCGGATATTTCGCGGCCTCGAGCTTGTCGACGAGGCGGTCGCGCATGTCGGGCAACGCGTCGGCCGCAACCGCGAGCTTGAAGTAATAGGTCGCCTCCGAGGTCTTCTCATTCAACGGGATGCGGTTGATAGCGTTGACCAGCGGACGCAGCATCGTGTTACCGGCGATGACAAACACGGTGAGCGCCGCGGCCTGCGCGACCATGTCGGCCCCGGCGCAAGAGCCGACGGCGGCCGAAGCCCACAGCGTCGCTGCGGTGTTGAGGCCGCGTACGTCCATGCCCTGCTTCATGATGACACCGGCGCCAAGGAAGCCGATGCCGGACACGACGTAGGAGATCACCCGCACCGCACCGTCGGCGCCGGTCAGATGCATTGCGAGATCGACGAAGGCGGCGGCCCCAACCGCGACCAGCACATTGGTGCGCAGGCCGGCGGTGCGCTGGCGATATTGCCGCTCGGCGCCGATCAGCGTGCCCAGCACGAAGGCCGTAAACAGGCTGACCAGCGTGTCGGCGAAATCAGCAATCTGGAAGGTCGTCAGGAACCGCATGATTCCCTATACGGCCGGAACGATGACAGATCAAAGCTCCAGCAAGCCGCCGTCCCCATTTTCGTCGGCAAAGGCCAACAGCGTGCCCTTGGCGTTCCAGGCGAGCGCGGCGACCGGTGGCGTGCCGTTACGGCGGACCAGGATCTCGGCACCGTCTTCCAGACGCACCATCAGTACGGTGCCGTCGCTGTAGCCGGCGGCGAAGATATCGTTCTTCGGATGGCAGGCCACCACCGCGACGCGCGCCTGCAGCGGCGCCAGCATCGCGGGCTCCTTGCCCATCGGGCCGTCCTTGCTGGCGAACGGCCATATGATGACGGTGTCAGCACCCGAGGTCGCCAGCCCCTTGCCGCCAGCGCTCCAGGACATCGAGCGGACGCGGCCGGGATAGCCGGTCATGCGCATGTGCCTGTTGTCGGCGAGCCGCCAGCCGTGCAGCGCCGACTCATGCATGGTCGTGACCAGGAATTTGTTGTCCGGACTGAAAGTGACGCCGAGATGCGAACCCGCCCAGGGCAGGAATTCGGCGGATCCCTCCATGTTCGGAAACCACAGCGTCGCGCCGTTGTAGTGCGCGATGGCAAGCCGCAGCCCCTTCGGCGCGAACGCGAGACCGCCGACAGTCGATGGCACTTCGAGCGACTTCTCCTCGGTCTTGCCGCTCTTGACGGTCGCCGTCTTGCCGGCAGACCAGGCGAAGGCACCATCCGGATGCAGCGCCACCGCATCGATCCAGCGCCGCTTCGGATCGGTGGCGAGCAGCGTCACCTCGCCCTTGGCGTCGAGCGCGACGACCTTGCCGTCATCGCCGCCCATCACGAGGCGCTTGCCGTCTGAGGCAGTCGAGAGAATGCCGCCGCTGTGCACGGGGACCGTGGTGATCTCGCCTTTGGCGTCGATGAACGCGACGTTCTCCTCACCACCGACGAAGGCGGCGCGGGGCCCGAGGAAATGCGCCGAGGTCACGCCCATGCCGAGCGTGACCGGCTTGACGCGGTCGGTGACGGAGACGATCGAAGCGGAATCGGGAGCCGGCGTGAACTCTTTCATCACGAGACGATGCAGCTCTCGAAGCCCGTACGAATGAGCTCTTCCGGCAGTTCGCGGCCGATGAAGACGAGGCGGCTTTCACGGGGCTCGCCGTCCTTCCACTTCCGCTGGTGGTTGCCTTCCAGCATCATGTGGACGCCCTGGAAGACATAGCGGTCGTCATCGTCGTGGAAGGCGAGGATGCCCTTGGAGCGCAGGATCTTGCCGCCCTCGACCTGCACCAGGTTCTGGAGCCAGGGCATGAACACGTTCGGATCGAGCGGCTTGTCGGTCTTGAGCGACAGCGACTGCATGTCCTCGTCATGATAGTGCTTCAGGCCGTGGCCGTGATCATGGTGGTGATGATGATCGTGGCCGTGGTGGTCATGGTCGTGGTCATGATCGTCGACCTCCAGAAAGTCAGGCTCGATGTCGAGGATGCGGTCGAGGTCGAACGCGCCGCGATCGAGCACGTCGGCCAGCGCCACCGAGCAGCGCTCGGTGCGATGCAGCTTGGCATAGGGATTGATGCCGCGGATGCGGGCCTCGACCTCGGCAAGCTCCGGCTTGGTGACGAGATCGGTCTTGTTCAGCACGATGACGTCGGCGAACGCGATCTGGTTCTTGGCCTCGGGTGCATCCTTGAGTCGGTCGGACAGCCATTTGGCGTCGGCGACCGTCACCACCGCGTCGAGGCGGGCGTTCTTCTGCACGTCCTCGTCGACGAAGAAGGTCTGGGCGACCGGCGCGGGATCGGCAAGGCCGGTGGTCTCGACGATGATGGCGTCGAACTTGCCCTTGCGCTTCATCAAACCGTCCATGATGCGCACGAGATCGCCGCGCACGGTGCAGCAGATGCAACCGTTGTTCATCTCGAACACTTCCTCATCGGCGCCGATGATGAGGTCGTTGTCGATGCCGATCTCGCCGAATTCGTTGACAATGACGGCGTATTTCTTGCCGTGGTTCTCCGACAGGATGCGGTTCAAAAGCGTGGTTTTGCCGGCTCCGAGATAGCCGGTCAGGACGGTCACGGGAATTTTGGGGGAGGTCGCTTCAGACATAACAACTCCGGACATAGGGCTTCCGCGCGACGCAAGGCGAGGCGGGGTCGCCCCGACGGGGTGGCCCCCTGCCCTAATGGTCAAGCGCGCTGGTCAGGGCCTTTATATTGTGCCTGACCATATCAATGTAAGTGGGTGCAGGGCCCTTTTCGCCGGTCAAACTGTCCGAAATCAGGGTCCCGCCGACCTTTGCCCCGGTCTCGGCCGCGATTCGCCGGATCAGCCGGTCGTCGCTGATATTCTCCAGGAAAACGGCCGGGATCTTATGGGCCTTGGTCTGGCCGATGATGGCAGCGATGTCCCGCGCGCTGGGCTCGGTTTCGGTGGAGACCCCCAGGGGAGCCACGAACTGGACGCCATATTCGGCGGCGAAATACCCGAAGGCATCGTGGGTGGAGATCACCTTGCGCCGCTCCGGCGGGATTTTGGCGACCGCCTCGCGGACCTCACGGTCGAGCGTTTCGAGCTTTTCCAGATAGGCCTTGGCCCGGGCGCGAAAGAATTCTGCGTCATCCGGATCGGCGGCGGCCAGCGCGTTGGTGATGTCGGCGACGTAGACTTTAGCATTCGGGACGGACTGCCAGGCGTGCGGATCGGCGGCCGAACCGAGCTTCAGGGGTGCGATGCCGGCGCTCGCGGTGACCACCTGCGCCTTGCTCCCGGCGGACTGCACTAGACGTGGCAGCCAGCCCTCCAGGCCCAGCCCGTTGACGATGACGAGCTTCGCCTCCGCGATCCGCTTCGCATCACCCGGCGCCGGCGTGTAGACGTGGACGTCACTGTCGGGGCCGACCAGCGTCGTCAGGTTGATCCGGTCCCCACCGATCGTGCGGACAAAGTCGCCGAGGATCGAGAAGCTCGCGACGACGTTGAGCCGCTCGGCGGCCTGCAGCGGTGAGGCGATCAGCAGCGAAACAAAGAGCAAAAGGAAGCGCATCGTCACGCTTCCAGATGCCGGCCGGGAAACAACTGCCGGACGATGCCGCCGACGCGGCCGAACAGGACGGAGACGATGTAGAACACTGTCGCGACGAGAATGATCGCAGGGCCCGAGGGCACGCGGGTCTGGAACGACAGCACGAGGCCGGCATAGCCCGAGACGGCGGCAGCGACGACAGCAATGCAGATCATCACCGTGAGATCGCGCGACCAGAACCGCGCGATGCCCGCCGGCAGGATCATGAGGCCGACCGCCAGCAAGGTGCCGAGCGCCTGGAAGCCGTTGACGAGGTTGATGACGACCAGCGCAAGGAAGGCGAGATGGGCGGGCCCGCCCGCGCGGCTGACGGTCCGCAAAAATAAGGGATCGACGCTCTCGATCACCAGCGGACGGTAGATCACCGCCAGCACCAGCAACGTCACCGTGGCGTTGAAGGCGACCACCAGCAGCGTCTGGTCGTCCATCGCAAGGATGTTGCCGAACAGCACATGCAACAGGTCGATATTGGTGCCCTTGATCGAAACGATGGTCACGCCCAGCGCCAGCGAGGCCAGATAGAAGGTCGCGAGCGAAGCGTCTTCTTTGAGCCCGGTCGAGCGTGAGACAACGCCGGCCAGGATCGCGACCGCGAAACCGGCGATCAAGCCGCCGGCCGTCATCGCAAACAAATTGAGGCCGGAGAGCAGGAAACCAATGGCGGCGCCGGGCAGGATCGCGTGCGCCATGGCATCGCCGACGAGGCTCATCCGCCGCAGCATCAGGAATACGCCGATCGGCGCGCCCGCCAGCGACAGCGCGATCACGGCGGCAAGCGCCCGCCGCATGAACTCGAATTCGGTGAACGGACCGATCAGCGCGTCATAGACCATCTGGGATCACGCCGCCCGCGAGCGGGCATCGTCGGCCGCGCACGCCGAAGCGCTGTCGTCGAAAGCCTCGCACATCCGCATCGCGACCATCAGGTTCTCAGGCGTCAGCACCTCTGCGGTCGGTCCCCACGCCACCGGGCCGCGCGCCAGAACCAGCGTCTCGCTGAAGTGATTGCGCACCATCTCCATGTCGTGCAGCGCGGCCAGCACGGTGCGGCCCTCGCCATGCCAGTGCTTCACCAGTGCGAGCAGATCGGTTGTGGTCTTGCTGTCGATGGCGTTGAAGGGCTCGTCGAGCACGATGAGCTTCGCATCCTGGAGCAGCACGCGCGCGAATAGCACGCGCTGCATCTGCCCACCCGAGAGCGTGCCGATCGGACGGTTCTCGAACCCGTTGAGACCGACGGAGGCGATCGCGCGCAGGATCTTTTCGCGCGCGGCCTTGCCGATGCCACCGAACAGGCCGGTCCCGCGCCACAGCCCGGTGCCGACGAAGTCGAACACCGAGATTGGGAAGGTGCGGTCGATCTCCGCGCTCTGCGGCAGATAGGCGATATCCCTGCTATCGAGCCCGCCGAGATGGATGCTGCCGTCGAGGGGCCTGAGGATGCCGACGATGCCGCGCAGCAGCGTCGACTTGCCGGCGCCGTTGGGGCCGATCACTGCGACCAGCGCGCCGGGCGCGACCTCGCCGTTGAGATGGTGCACGGCCGGGTGACGGTCATAGCCGAGCGTGACGTTGTGGAAGTGCACGGCCGCCATGATCACCTCATCGCCAGAAAGACCACGGCCCAGAGCACGGCACAGACGGCCACCGCGGCCGTCAGGCGACCGGCCATGGTCATCCGCAGGATCGACCAGGGCGCGTCCTGGGCCGGATGCGGCGAGGCCGCATCATGGACATGGGCGTGGCTGTGGTCGTGCCCATGCGGATGCCCGTGGTCATGGGAGTGACCGTGGGAATGAGCATGGTCTTGGTGGGCGTGGGACGCGGCGGGAACCATGCCGGGGACGTTATATTATAACATTACGCCTGTCCACGGCCGGCTCAGGGCTTGCCGATCACCATCGCGATGGCCGCCACGAACGGGAACGGGACCGAAACGGCGCGGAACCGGACGAACCGTGCCGGCGTGAACCGGATTTCCCACAAAATCACCCGCTGGAAGGCGAAAAGGACCCAGGCCAATTCCGCACAGCAAAAAAGCGGCCGCGTGAGCGACCGCCTTTTTGTCATTCCGGGGCGACGCGTCAGCGCCGAGCCATGGTGCGCAATTGCGCGCCTGAGAATCCATCGGGCGTCAGCCCAAGTGGATGAATGGATTCCGGGCTCGCGCTTCGCGCGCCCCGGAATGACGCGACCAGCTTACGCCTTGTCGAACAGGGACTCGACGTATTCCCAGTTCACGAGGTTCTCGACGAACGCCTTGAGATAGTCGGGACGGCGGTTGCGATAGTCGATGTAGTAGGAGTGCTCCCATACGTCGCAACCAAGGATCGGGGTGGCGCCATGCACCAGCGGATTCTCGCCGTTCGGGGTCTTGGAGATCTCGAGCTTGCCGTTCTTGACCTGGAGCCAGCACCAACCGGAGCCGAACTGGCCGACGCCAGCCGCCTGGAAGTCGGTCTTGAACTTCTCGAAGCCGCCGAGGTCCTCGTTGATCTTCTTCTCGAGCTTGCCCGGCAGCTTGGTGCCGCCGCCATTGGGCTTCATCCAGCTCCAGAAGTGGATGTGGTTATAGTGCTGGCCGGCGTTGTTGAACACCGCGGGGTTTTTGCCGAACGAGCCCTTGACGATCTCTTCAAGGGACTTGCCTTCCCATTCGGTGCCCTTGAGCGCGTTATTGCCGTTGGTGACGTAGGCCTGATGATGCTTGTCGTGGTGGAATTCCAGCGTCTCCTTCGACATGAACTGGCCGAGGGCGTCATAGGCGTAAGGGAGGGGGGGCAGCGTGAATGTCATGGGTTCTTGTCCGCAACTGGGTGGGGAACGTGTTCTAACGGTCATCCCTTATAGAAGGTTCCTGCGCCGTTAAATACCGCCAATTTGCGAAGAGCCATGATGCGATCGCGTGGGCTGATTGCACAACTTCGCCGCACGCAAGTGCGTGTTCACCCAAGCGTGCTGCAAAATATCATTGCCTTTGAAGCGCTTATGACAGAACGAATGCACCACGCAGCCGGGGACCACGAGGCAGGGCCATGAGCATCGAGATCGACATTTTGAACGGCGATGCCTCGTGGCCGATCGCCGAGCCTTTGCACCAGGCGGTCTGGGGACCTGATCTCGTCGAGAAGCTGCCTTGGGGGCACGTCAAATGGGCCCATGCCGATCTGCGCGTGCTGATCGAAACGCCCGAGGACGGCCTCGTCTGCCATGTCGGCATCTATTTCCGCACGATCACCTGGAATGGACAGAAGGCGCATGTCGGCGGCATCGGTGGCGTCTGCACGCGCGAGGATCGCCGGGGCCGCGGCTATGCCACCATGGCGATCGACGCGGCGGTGCATACCATGCGCGCCAACGAGGCGGTTCGTTTCGCGATCCTGTTCTGCGAGCCGCACAATGTCGCGTTCTACGAGGCCCGCAAATGGCGTGCTTTCACTGGCGGCGTCTATTGCGAGCAGCCGGAGGGCCGCGTGCGCTTCACCCATATGGCGCCCTATGTGTACGACATCGTCAGTGCGCCGACGCTCGGCACCATCGACCTCTGCGGCCTGCCGTGGTGAGGATTTGTGATCCTCGACGGCGGCCTCGGCCGCCGTCTTGCGCTGGGACAAATGAGCGCAGGAATGTGATTCTATCAGGCGTTGCGCGATTCTGATTTGCTGCTATGGAGACGCCTCCATTCCGAGGTCCTTCCATGTCCCGCAGATTCGCCATTCTCTCCGTCCTCTTGGCTGCGCTGTCCGGCACGACGGCCGCGCATGCGCAAAGTGCTGACGCGAGCGGGACTTGGCTCACCCAGGCCGGCGATGCCCGCGTGAAAGTCAGCAAATGCGGCGGCGGCATCTGCGGCGTCATCGTCTGGCTGCGCGAGCCCACCGACACCACGACCGGCCAGCCCGCCACCGACAGCAAGAATCCCAATCCCGCGCTCGCCAGGCGCCCGATGATCGGCCTGCCACTGTTCTCCGGCATGCAGCCCGGAGGGCCGAACAAATGGTCGGGCCAGATCTACAACGCCGATGACGGCAGCACCTATGCGAGCAGCGTCTCGGTGACATCAGCAGAGACGCTGCGCGTCGAAGGCTGCGTCGGCGCGCTCTGCGGCGGCGAGACCTGGACGCGCGCGGGACGCTAAGTCGCGGCCGCCACCATCGCCTTGAGCGCCGTCGCCGCCGAGGCGTAGCCGCCGCGCGCGCCGTCGATGAAGTGGACGTGGTCGCTGCGCAGCGCCGACGGCGTGAAGCATGTCATCATCGCGGCATCCTGCTGATAAAGGCCGTAGCGCACGACACCGTCGCGCGCCGCGGTCGCGAGACGATCGCTCAGGGCGCGCTCGAGCTCCGGCGTGCAGTCGAGGATCATGCGCAGGCCGTCGTCATATTTGCGGAAGTCGGAATTCTCGACCACCTGGCGCTTGTAGACCTTCGGCAGGAAGCCGCCGACCTTGATGTCGAAGCGCATCAGGACATAGGCGAAAAACGTGTAGGCGAGCAGGCCGGCCCGGCGCCTGAGCAACGACCCGCCACGGATCGTCCGCGCCTCGTAATCAAGGCCCTGCGGCGGCCATTTCAGCGGCGGCCCCTGCGATGGCACGGGACGGCCGGAATCCGGACTGCGCTCGACGAGATGGATGACGTCCTCGATCACCTTGCGGAAGGCCTGCGGGTCGGCGCCGCTTGCCGGCATCACCAGCACCGACAGGATCAATCCGCGCGACGCCGGAATCACCTCGAAGCGGCAGGACAGGCCGGAGAGATCGGGCTGCGTGCCTGAGGACGCCTCAGCGACGGCGAACTCGCCGCGCTTCATCGCAGCGTCGGCCCAAGCGAGCCCGCCGCCGGAGAACATCGCATAGGACAGATTTGCCGACGGACCGAAGCGCGCGACGCGCACATCGAGACCCTTCGCACGGATGGCGCTCACCGGCACCAGTGCGACGCGCATTTTGAGATCGAGGTCTTCCCGCACCCAGGTCGCCGTCGCAGCCAAAGCTTCGTGCGCCGCATCTAGATCGGCCGGCGCGACCGCAAAGCTGGCGCCGTCACCGCCGAACACGAAGGGAAATTCGCGACCCTCCAGCGCATTCGTCACCGCCGCGATCACGGCGGCCCCGGCCATGTTGACCGCCTTGTAGCGCTGCGCCGCAATCGCCTTGGTGGAATCGACGATGTCGGCGACGCCGATGCTCCAGTCATCCGGCAGCGGCGAATAGAGTTTTGGCTCCATCAGGCTGGTGAAGCCTCGGAAGACAGGGATGCTGCCGTAAAAGGAAGCGGCGCTCATTGCAGAAGCCGGTCGGGTTGCAGGTGAGATGAGATACGTGGCGGGACCGATTTGGGTTCGCCGGCCGGCTCCCCCGAAAAGGCAGGGCATCATTGGCCGAAACGGGCTCGACAACAAGATGCCTGCTCACGCCAGCAAGCACAATCACATGCACAATCACATGCAATGGCCGACGGAGCGCAGGGCCGGCTTCGCACTCCTTGGGAATAGGCGATGCAGGCTAGTGCAGCCTTTCGCTCTCGCGCTTACGCAAGGCTTCGAGAGACGCATCATGGCAGCCGACCAGCCGCACGAATTGCTGCGGATACATTTCGTGGCCGTGGGCGCCGGAATTCTGATGGGTCATCGGTGGACAGTGAATGTCAGCCGGCTTGGCGGGAGATTGCTCGGGCCGGCCCTGGTTCGCAGCCCTCTGGCTTGGCGTGGTCATAGACTGCTCCTTGTCGATTAGGGCAGTTCGATTGACGTTACCCAATCGCTTACGCGGCATCTTACGACCAAATCCGGCTTGATGTCATTGCGCGCCGGATCAACCCAATTGTGGCGACGGAGTTCCTTTTACGCCGTATTGCCCGCGTCGATCGTAAACACGCTGCCGGTCACGTTACGACCGCCCTCGCCGAGCAGATATTCCACCATGCGCGCGACGTCGTCGGTCTCGGGCAGGCGGCGCAGCGCGCTGCGGCCGGCGATGCGCTTGCGGCTTTCGTCGGACAGGTTGTGCGTGAGCTCGGTGTCGATGAAGCCCGGCGCGATCGCGTTCACGGTGATGCCGAGTTTTCCGACCTCGCGCGCGAGCGAACGGGTGAAGCCGGTGGCGGCGGCCTTGGTCGCGCCATAGACCGAGAGGCCGTTATAGCCTGTCGTCGCGATGATCGAGGAGATGTTGATGATGCGGCCGGCGCCATCGGCCATCATCTGGCGCGCGACATACTTGGTGAGGATGATCGGCGACAGCACGTTGAGCTGCACCAGCGCCTCGATCTCTGAATTGTGCATGGTCGCGAGCAGGCCCTCGGTGCCGAGACCGGCATTGTTGACGAGACCGTAGATCGGGCCGAATTCATCGCGCACGAGCTTTGCGAAAGCAGGGATGCCATCGATCACCGCGAGGTCGCAGGCGCGGAAATGCAGGCGGCCCTCGGACCCGGCGATCGCGGCCTTGAGCTCCTCGCTCTCGCGTCGCGCGGCCGCGATCACGTTGTAGCCGGCGCCGACCAGGCGCTGGCCGATCGCCAGGCCAATGCCGCGGCTGCCGCCGGTGATGAGAACATTATGCATCAGTGCGCGCCAGTTTGCCGGCCGGAGTGACGTCGAGCGCGTCGACGAAGCGGATCACCGCCGGCACCTTGTGGGACGCCAGTTGCGCGCGGCACTGATCCAGGATCTGGTCGCGAATCTCCTTCGCCCGCGCCGGATCGGTGCCCTCGGCGAGGATCACGTCGGCGACAACGATGCCGCCGGTGATCGGGCTGCGCCGCGATTTCGCTCGCGACATCCGCACGTCGGGATGACGGTTGATCGCCGCTTCGATCTCCTCGGGGTGAACTTTCAGCCCGCCGATATTGATGATGCCGCCGCGCCGGCCGACGAAATAATAGCGATCGCCGCGCAGTTCGACGATATCGCCACTGTCGACGAAACCTTCGCCGTCAGTGAGCGCAGCCGCGTTGCGGCCGATATAGGCGTGCGCCGTGCGCGTCGAACGGATGCGCAGCGAGCCGTCGACGACCTTCATCTCGACGCCGTTACGGTTGCCGAGATAGTTCGCCGGAAAGCCTTCGAGCCCGTCATTGACGGCGAAGCCGACGCCGGCTTCGGTCGAGGCGTAGGCATGACCGACGGAGGAATTAGGGAATGCGGCCTTGAGGCCGTCGAGCACCGCCTGGTCGGCGATCTCGCCGGACAGGCGAACATAGCCGGGCGCGAACTGCGCGGCCGAGCCGCTCATCAGGAGCTTGCGCCAGTGCGAGGGCGTGCCGGAGATGTGGGAGACCGTGCGCGCGTTCAGCCGCGCGACGTGATCGGCGAGCGCCTCGTGCGTATCCGACAGCACCATCGATCCGCCGGAGAGGATGGCGCGGAGAAAAATCTGCAGGCCGCCATAGCGGCGGATGTCGTAGAACGTGGCCCAGACTGGCGCGGGGCCCTTGGCCGGGCCTTCGGCAACGATGGCGCCAGTGAGTGCTTCCAACGTGTGGCCGACGATTTTCGGCACGCCTGATGTGCCCGAGGTGAGCATCAGCCATTCGGTCGCGCGCTCGGTCTCGGCAGGCGCGGTGGTTTGAAGCGGCAATTGCGCGGTGACGACCAGCGACACGCCGGTCCCGTCCCAGCGATCGGGCTCATCGGTAACGACGGCGTCGATCCCGGCATCCGCAATCAGCGCGTCGAGATGCGCAGGATTAAGGTCCGGCGGGCACAGCAGCATGCGACGGGCGACACCGTCGAGCTCGATCATGGCGAGGCCCGACCGGAGCTGGTCCGACAGCTTCAGCAAAACGGCCCGGCCGGACACCTCGCGCAGGCGGCCGCCGAGGACGGTCTGCGACAGGATGTCGGTCAGCGAGACGCAATCATGCGCGTCCGACAGGGTGCGGCCCGTCAGCTCCGCGCCGAGATGGTCACGGAGCGCAAAGATCTCACGCGGGGACATTTTCGTAGGCCCGCACGAAATCGCCCACTGTGGCGGGGAACGCTGCGTCCTCTGAAATGGTGAAGGGGTCGACGCCGGTCTCGTCCTCGAGGCGCGCGACCAGGATCGCGAAGGCAAGCGAGTCGAACCCGGTTTCGTGCAGGGACAGATCGTCCGAGAGTGCGGGAAGCGCGACGTGCTGCTCCTTGGCGATCTGCTGGATCGCCTCGATGACTTTGGACCTTACCGACATGGCTGGCTCGCCTCTTGCTTAGTTAATCGTTGGTATGTCTTGCGGCGGCTCTTGATGACCGCCTCCCATGGCCGTCTGTTTACCGGACAGAAGTAAATGGCCTCTTGGACAATTCAGATAAAATTGGACCTATCTCCCGATTTTTGCTGCGGCTACAGCCGGATCGTACCATCCGCGATCCGCGCATACGTGTCGAAACCGAGCGGGACATAGGCGCCTGATTTCGGATCGAGCATAAACTGCCGATCGCTGATCGCCGCCGGGTCAAAGCCCTCGCGCGCCAGCTCACCCTTTTTCTGCTTGAACGTCTCGGTCGCATCGAGCTCACGCGAGATGCGGATGAAGACCGGGCGGGCATAGGCCGGCAGCCGCTGCGCGAGATGCGCAGACAGTGCGGCGATATCGAAGCCCTCGTTCACGACGATCGCGCTCATGCCGGCGCGGCCGTCGGTGCCGGGAATGCCGACGCCATAGGTGGTGGCATCGACCACGCCGGTGAAATCGCGCACGGCGTCGTTGACCTCGGAGGTCGCGACGTTCTCGCCCTTCCAGCGGAAAGTGTCACCGATGCGATCGACAAAATGGAAGAAGCCCTTGTCGTCGAGCCGCATCAGATCGCCGGTGCGGAACCAGGCATCGTCCCTGGCGAAGACATCGCGAAGGATTTTCTTCTCGGTCTCGCCCGCGTCAGTATAGCCCTCGAAGCGACCACCGCCCTGATCCGCCCTGCCGATGCGGCCGATGGCTTCGCCAGCCTCACCGCGGGCGCAGGCGATGCAAAAGCCCTCTTCATTGCGCAGCGGCGCGCCGCTGTCGGGATCGAGCTTGACGAGGCCCGCGGGAAAGCGATGCGCAAGCAGCGGCGGGATGCGGCCGATCGCGCCCGGCTGCCCTTCGACGTTGAACAGCGAGAAATTGCCTTCGGTTGCGGCATAGAATTCGAGGATGCGGGGAATGGCGAAACGGCTCTGGAAATCCTCCCAGATGTCGCCGCGCAGGCCGTTGCCGCAAACCAGCCGCAGACGGTGACGGTTTTCGTATTCCGACGGTGGTGCCTTGAGCAGATAGCGGCAGAGTTCGCCGATATACTGGAACAGCGTGCAGTCGTGCCGCACGATGTCGGGCCAGAAGTTCGAGGCCGAAAACTTCTCCGCGATCACCACCGAGCCGCCGGCGGCGAGCATGCTGCACGGTGCGACGATGCCACCGACCGAGTGGAACAGCGGCAGGCAATCATAAAGACGATCTTGCGGCGTCGCGCCGGTAAGGCCGGCGAACCAGAAACCCCAGTTGAGGATGCGGCGATGGCTGATGCTGGCGGCCTTCGGCAGCCCAGTCGTGCCGGACGTGTAGATCAGCAGTGCGCGGTCATCGATGGTGACGTCGCCGTGCTCCTCCGGCGACAACGCCCCGTCATCGAGCGCGGCCAGCGCAACATCGATCGCGCGCTCGCTGCGGGCATCGCCATGGGTCCATATCTTGGCTTCGGTCTTCAGATACGGCGCGGCGCTCTCCAGCACCTCTGTGAGCTCATGCGCGACGATGATATGCGAAGGCCTCGCGACGTCGACGCAATGCGCAAGAGACTGCCCGACAAGCTTGGTATTGATCAGCGCCACCACGCCACCGACGCGGCTGATGCCCAGCCAGGCGGCGAGATAGTCGATGCCGTTCGGCATGATCAGGCCAACCGTATCGCCCTTGGCGACGCCAACCGAATGCGCCCAGCGCGCATAGCGATTGATGCGCTTCGACAGGCCATCGTAGTCGAGCGTTACGTCGTCCATGAGCAGCGCGATGCGGTCGGGCTGGCGCCGCGCCCAATCGTCGACGACGTCGGCGAACAGGCGGCCAGGCAGCGTCTCGATCCGCGCGGTCAGCTCGATCGCCTTCAGCCAGATCTTTGAAGCCGAAGGCGCGCGCGCGGCTTTCGTGTGCTCGATGACGCCGGTGGTCATTCCGTTCATTCTTTCGGGCGGTATCTGCCTGTTCCCGGCAGCTTAGCCCGCGCGTCCTGCCCAGGTGTTAAGAGACAAGGTAAAACTCGGTTAGCTCTCGATTAACTGCGATCATCCTTTACCAAGCCGACGGGAAGGTCGTGCGGCCTGGCGCGATTCTTGCGATAGCAACCAGCCATCCGAGCGCGTCGCGCGCGACCCCTCGCCCCGCGAGAGATGAACTGGAGGCCACGATGATCACCAGGCGACATTTCCTTCAGACCACCGCGTTTGCCGCTGCTACACTGATCGCTCCGCGCGCCTTTGCGATCGGCAACCCCTCTTATCCGTCGCGCAGCGTGAGATGGGTGGTGCCATATGCGCCGGGTGGCGCCACCGACTTGCTGTCGCGGCTGATCTGCCAGCGCCTATCCGACCGGCTCGGCCAGGCCTTCGTTGTCGAAAACAAGCCCGGCGCCGGCAGCAATATCGGCACGCAGGCGGTGATCACGTCCGCGCCGGATGGATACACACTGCTGCTGACCTCGACCGCTAACGCGATCAACGCCTCGTTTGATCCGGCGCTGCCCTATGACTTCGCCAAGGGCATCACGCCCGTCGCCGGCGTCGCGCGGATTCCCCTGTTGCTGGTCGTCAACAACGATTTGCCGGTGAAGAGCGTGGCCGACTTCGTCGCCTACGCCAGGGCCAATCCCGGCAAGATGTCGATCGCCTCCTCGGGCATCGGCACGTCACTGCATCTCTCTGGCGAGCTGTTCAAGTCGACGGCCGGCGTCCAGTTCACCCACGTGCCCTATCGCGGCTCCGCGCCGGGCCTGACCGACGTGATGAGTGGCCAGATCCAGGGCATGTTCGACAACGTCACATCATCTTTCGAGCTGGTGCGCGCCGGCAAGCTTCGCGCACTCGGCATCACCACGCGTGAGCGCTCGGAGATCCTGCCTGATGTGCCGCCGATCGCGGACACGTTGCCCGGCTACGAGACATCTTCGTTCTATGGCGTCGGCGCGCCCTACGACACGCCGCGCGAAATCGTCGACCTGCTCAATCGCGAGGTCGACTCGGCTTTGTCCGACGTGGAGATCAAGGCCCGCATCGCCGAGCTCGGCGCGATCCCGCTGCACGGCAATGCAGGTGAGTTCGGCGGCATGCTCACCGCCGAGACGGACCGCTGGCGCAAGGTGGTGGAGCTGTCCGGGATCAAGAAGGAATAGCCTGGAGCTTCTGCGCGCAAGGCGGATCGCCCCCCTCACGGGCGATCATCCGACGCTAGCTGCTACGCTTATGCCGCGAGCCCGGCGGCGGCATGTTGACCGGATAATACGGATTGTGTTCACAGATCGCGGCCTGGCCGGAAGGCGTCGCACGACACTGCGGCAGCGACGTGAAGGAGCAGTCATGCCGCTGCTCGCCGCCGCCATCACTCCCGCCGGCATAGACGTGCATGCAGACGGGATAATTGGGATCGTAAGTCTGCGCATACGACGGCGCGGCCGCCAGTAAGGCACCGGTGGTGACGATCAGGCCGCATGAGCGACGCATCAACATGTCCGCCGGACATCGCATCGCGAGCCGTCAGTTCACGTTCTTGTGACGCCGGCGCGGGGGCCGCGGCTCGTTGAAGGCATAATAGGGGTTGAGGTCGCAGCTTGCGGCGAGGCCGGACGCGGTGGCCCGGCACTGCGGCAGCGACGTGAAGGAGCAGTCGAACCAGCTGCCGCCGCCACCACTCCTGCCGCCGCCCGCGTAAACGTGCATGCACACCGGATAGTGCGGATCATAGGTCTGGGCGCTCGCATCTGCCGCCCCGAGCAGCGTGGCAATCGCGGCGATAGTCAGGAGAGGGAGGCGCATCGGACATTTCCTCGAATCGGTGACAACGGCAGGCGTTATGTCATTTCGATATGGCACAACAGCGCGGGAGAAGCGATCGTTCCTGTTTATACCTCTCCCGCTTGTGAGACACACCAAAAACGGTGCGACACAGCGCCGTAACGATCCGAAATCGCGAACACGCTCTGTGTCGAGCCTGCATTGAACGCATATCTCCCTGCAGCCTCCTTCGACAAAGGTCGCAGGCAGTCGGAGCAGGAAACCGTTCGCAGGCCCGAGCGAACGGACTAGTCTTTCGATCACAACGCCGGCCCCGGACCGATGACGTTCCAGGGCAATCAACAAACATATGGGCTGAAGGAAACGCACATTCGCGCTCGGGACTCCCCTGCGCGGCTCCGTCATACGCGGAGAGAAGATGCGCTGGCCCGCCTTTGGTCGCAGGGCATGCAAGAGAGCTTCTCGTCTCCGTTCATCCGCTATCCGATCGGCACCTCGCTGCTGATGGCGGGCATCCTATTCGTTGGCCTCGTGGCCTACCCTCTGCTGCCGGTTGCGCCACTGCCCCAGGTCGACTTTCCGACCATCCAGGTTTCCGCATCGCTTCCGGGCGGCAGCCCCGAAACCATGGCCTCCTCCGTGGCACAGCCGCTGGAGCGCCAGCTCTCGCAAATCCCCGGCATCGCGCAGATGACGTCGACGAGTTCACTCGGCTCGGCATCGATCACGATCCAGTTCGATCTCAACCGCCTGATCGATGCCGCGGCCAACGATGTACAGGCTGCGATCAATGCCGCGAGCGGCCAACTGCCGAAGAACCTGCCCTCGCCACCGACCTACCGGAAGGTCAACCCGGCGGATTCGCCGATCATGATCCTGTCGGCAACCTCCGACACGCTGCCGCTGACCACCGTCAGCGACCGTACCGACGCTCAGCTCGCGCAGCAGATCAGCCAGATTCCCGGTGTCGCACAGGTGTTTGTCGGCGGGCAGCAGAAGCCCTCGGTGCGCATCCAGATCGATCCGGCCAAACTGGTTGCGAAGGGATTGTCGCTGGAGGACGTGCGCAACCAGATCGCGATCGCGACCACGGATAGCCCGAAGGGCAACATCGACGGCCCGCAGCGCGCCTATACCGTCTACGCCAACGACCAGCTGCTCGAGGCTGCGCAGTGGCAGGATGTGATTGTCGCCTATCGCAACGGGGCGCCGTTGCGGATCCGTGACATCGGCGAAGCGGTGGCAGGGCCGGAGGACATGAAGACCGCGGCCTGGGCCGACGGCAAGCGTGGCGTGTTCCTCGTCATTTTCAAGCAGCCCGGCGCCAACGTCATCGAAACGGTCAACCGTATCAAGGAGAAGCTGCCGCGACTGATCGCGGCGATCCCACCCGCAATCGGCATCAAGATCATCAGCGACCGCACCATCACCATCCGCGCCGCGGTCGACGACGTGCAGATCACGCTCATGATTACCATCGTGCTGGTGGTGATGGTGATCTTCGTCTTCCTGCGCAGCTTCTGGGCCACGATCATCCCGAGCATCACCGTGCCGCTGGCCCTGCTCGGGGCCTGCTCGCTGATGTGGGTGTTCGGCTACTCCCTGGACAATCTCTCGCTGATGGCGCTGACGATCGCGGTAGGCTTCGTGGTCGACGACGCGATCGTGATGCTTGAGAACATCACGCGCTATGTCGAGCGGGGCGAGAATCCCGTCACCGCCGCCTACAAGGGCGCGGCCGAGATCGGCTTCACCATTGTCTCCATCAGCATATCGCTGGTCGCCGTGCTGATCCCGCTGCTGTTGATGGGCGGCATCATCGGCCGGCTGTTCCGCGAATTTGCGGTAACGCTGTCGATGGCGATCTTTGTCTCGCTCGTGGTGTCGCTGACCCTGACGCCGATGATGGCCTCACGTTTCCTGCGTTCCGACCACGAGGCTCGTAGCGGCCGCTTCTACCAATGGAGCGAGCGGCTGTTCGAGCGCCTGCTTGGCTCCTACGAACGCGGGCTCGACCTCGCGCTGCGGCATAGCCTCATCACGCTCTGCGTTTTCTTCGCCACTGTCGCGCTGTCGGCGCTGCTGTTCATCCTGATCCCCAAAGGCTTCTTCCCGCAGCAGGATAACGGCTTCCTCACCGCAGTGTCGGAAATGCCCCAGGACATCTCCTTCGTCGAGATGAAGCGGCGGCAGGAGGAGCTCAATGCCATCGTGCAGGCCGACCCTGCCGTCGATTCCATCGCGATGTTCATCGGTGGGGGCGGCACCGCGCTGAACTCGGGGCGCATGTATGTCACGCTGAAGCCGATCGGGGAACGCGACGCCAATGCGCAACAGATCATCGCGCGGCTGCGGCCGAAGCTCGCCGCGGTCGAGGGCGCGCGCCTCTATATGCAGGCCTCGCAAGACGTTCGGCTCGGCGGTCGCGCCACCCGCACCCAGTTCGAGTTCACGCTGCAGGACGCCAATCTGTCCGAGCTTGACGGGTGGGCGCCGAAGATCCTGGCTAAGATGAGAGGCCTGCCGGAGCTTCGCGATGTCGCCACCGACCAGCAGACCGAGGGCACGACGGTGCAGCTCACGATCAATCGCGACACCGCCGCACGCTACGGCATCCAGCCGCAGCTGATCGACGACACGCTCTACGACGCCTTCGGCCAGCGCCAGGTGGCGCAATATTTCACGCAGACCAACAGCTATCATGTCGTGCTCGAGATCACGCCGGCGCTGCAAGGCAAGCTCGACACGCTCAACAAGCTCTACATCAAGTCGCCGCTGACCGGCGACGAGGTTCCGCTTTCCGTCATCTGCAGCTGGACCAACGAGCCGGTGCGGCCGCTCGCGATCGCGCATCAGAGCCAGTTTCCGGCCGTGACGATCAGCTTCAACCTTGCGGAGGGTGTGGCGCTCGGACAGGCAACCGCCGCCGTGGTAAACGCGGTCAGCGAGATGGGCGCGCCGCCGACGCTGTCAATGAGCTTCCAGGGGACTGCGCAGGCGTTCCAGCAATCGCTCGGCACCGTGCCGATGCTGATCCTCGCCGCGCTCGTCGTGGTCTATCTGGTGCTGGGGGTGCTCTACGAGAGCTACATTCATCCGCTGACCATCCTGTCCACGCTGCCGTCGGCCGGCGTCGGCGCAATCGCGATCCTGATGATCTTCGGCTTCGATTTCAGCCTGATCGCCCTGATCGGGGTCATCCTCCTGATCGGCATCGTCAAGAAGAACGGCATCATGATGGTGGACTTTGCCATCGCAGCCGAGCGCGAGCAGCATCTGACGCCGGAGCAGTCGATCAGACAGGCCGCACTGCTCCGCTTCCGACCGATCATGATGACGACAATGGCAGCCCTGCTTGGCGGCGTCCCCTTGATGCTCGGCACCGGCACCGGCGCCGAAATCCGCCAACCGCTCGGCTACGCCATGGTCGGCGGCCTCGTGGTCAGCCAGGCGCTGACTTTGTTCACGACCCCCGTCGTCTACCTCTACCTCGACCGCTTCTCCAATACGCTGTCACGCTGGATGGAGAAGAAGCCGGAGGCGGCGGTCGAGAGCGACGAACAGAAGGATGCGGCGGAGTGAGCCGGGCGCGCGTCAGCCCAGCCCCTGCAGCACCAGCCGGTTCAGCCTCGCAGCAAAGGCCGCCGGATCTTCCGGCAATTCGCCATCCAGAATCTGCGCCTGTTCCAGCAGCAGCAGGCTGAGGTCATCGACGGTTTTCGAGCCGGCCTGCGCCCTGGTGATTGCCGTGACCATAGGGTGACGCAGATTGATCTCCAGGATCGGCTTGGTGCGCATGCCGCGGTTTTGCTGCGCCAGGATGCGCTCGAGCTCGCGACTCGGACCCTGGCTGTCGGCGACGAGGCAGGAGGCGGAGCTTGTCAGGCGGGTCGAGGCCTTGACGTCGCTGACGCGCTCGCCGAGCGCCGCCTTGATCACCGCGATGGTCGCGGCCTCGTCTGCCTCGGGCTCGTCCTTCTTTGCCTCGTCCTTCTCGTCGACGCGCGGGATCAGGTCGAGATTGAGATCGCCCTGGCTCAGCGACTTCAGCGGCTTACCCCCGAACTCCGTCGGCATCGAGGTCCAGAACGCATCGACCGGATCGCACAGCAGCAGCACCTCGATGCCGCGCGCCGTCGCAGCTTCCAGCCGCGGACTGGACTTCAGCCGCTCGATGCTGTCACCGACGAGATAATAGATATCGGTCTGGTTCGGCTTGAAATCGGCGACGACATCCTTGAGCGCGCGCTTCTCACCGGTCGTGGTGGTGAAGCGCGACAGCGCGAGCAGCTTTTCGCGGCGCTCGAAATCCTCGTAGATGCCCTCTTTCAGCACCGCACCGAAGGCCTCCCAGATCTTTGCGAACCCCCCCGGCTCCTTCTCGGCAAGACTTTCGAGCTCATTGACGACGCGGGTCGCCACGGCTTTGCGGATCTGCGCCAGTTGCGGGTTGTTCTGGAGCATCTCGCGCGAGATGTTGAGCGGGAGATCCTCGCTGTCGACGACACCGCGGATGAAGCGGAGATAGCCCGGCAAGAGGTCCGCATCGTCGGTGATGAAGACGCGGCGGACATAAAGCTTGACCCGGCCCTTGCGGTTCGGCTCGAACAGGTCGAACGGCTTCGTCGACGGCGCGAACAGCAGCACGGCGTAGGAGTAGCGGCCCTCGGCGCGATAATGCAGCGTCATCGCGGGATCGTCGAAGGCGGAAGCGATCTGCTGATAGGCCTTCTTGTAGTCTTCCGGCGTCAGCTCGGATTTCGAACGCTGCCACAGCGCGCTCGCCGAGTTGATCTGGCGCGGCTCTCCCTCTTCCGGCACCATCTCGATGGGGAACAGGATATTGTCGGAATAGGCACCGACGATGCGCTCGATCTCGAAAGTTTCGAGATATTTCTTCGCGTCGTCCTTCAGGTGCAGGACGATCTCGGTGCCGCGCCCCACACGGACCGCTTCCTCGTCGCTGGCACGCGCGATCTCGAATCCTGAGCCACCTGAGGACGTCCAGCTCCAGACATCGCTCTCGCCGGCACGGCGGCTGACGACGACGATCTTTTCGGCGACCATGAAGGCGGAGTAGAAGCCGACGCCGAACTGCCCGATCAGACCGAGGCCTTCCTTGGCCTCCTTCAGCTTCGACACAAAGGCCTTGGTGCCGGAGCGGGCGATGGTGCCGAGATGGTCGATCAGTTCCTGCCGCTCCATGCCGATGCCGTTGTCGGCGATGGTCAGCGTCCCGGCCGTCTTGTTTGGGATGATCCGGATCTTGAGCGCGTCACCCTCGCCGAGCAAGGCCGGATTGGCGATCGCCTCGTAGCGCAACTTGTCGCAGGCATCCGAGGCGTTGGAGACCAGCTCACGCAGGAAGATGTCGGTCTCTGAATAGACGGAGTGCACCATCAGGTGCAGCAGCTCGGAAACCTCGGCCTGGAAAGGCTGCGTATGCGTGGCGGTATCGGACGTCATGATGCGTTTACCCGGTCAATCAGAAGTGGAGAAAGCCGGGATATAACGCGGTGGGATGGGGGATCAAGTGGACAAACAAAGCCGCCCTCCCCGAGGGAGAGCGGTTTTGCAGAAAGGCCGACGCCGATCAGGTCACGCAGCGGCCGGGCTGCAGCAGTTTTGCGACCTCAGTCAGGGAGCTGACCATCGGCTCGCACGCGATTGTCGGCTTGCGGCCCGGCTTCAGCAGCGTGGGGGCCGGCTTCGCGTTTCCGGTCTCAATGACCGCAGGGACCCGAAGCAGCACCGACGTATCCGCCAGATCGTTCAGCCGCATCGAGACAGTGCGGGTGGGAGCCGCCGCTGGCTTCAGGTCGGCAAGCCGATCGGACTTGCTGGCACGATTGACGTGATTTGCGAGATTGCGATCCGAGGCTTGGCTCGGCTGGGCGGCGAGTGCTTCCCAGCGGGAGGCCAGATCGTGGCCGGAGGCCAGTTGCACGGCACCGACCTGAACGGCGCCAAGTGTCGCGGCGAGTGCGACGGCACCAAGAAATACCTTTTGAATCTGTGGCATGGCTGTCGATCCCTCGCCCCATGGCGATCGCGGGAACAACGCGAGGGGAGGGCCGGGAGTTCTCAGCCGTTACGATCACTTAACCGTGTGCGAAAAAGTACGGCCCGTGCGAAAAATTTCGCAACCGCCTGGAACGACTCCCTGGCCCGAGAGTCGTCTCAACAGCCGGCTATTCCCCCTGCCCCATAAGCCGGCGACGTAGGGCGCGACTGTGGTGATGCCAGTCGCGCCTTACTTTTGTCTGGCGTTCACTTTGCCAGCCACTCCCGCCCCTCGCCATACAGCTTCTCGACTTCAGCGCCGACGAGGCCGGGCATGTCGCGCTTGACGTTGTAGCCGATCAATTCCTGCATGTAAGCGAGGTGCCGATAGCCTTCGGGCAGCGCGGCCAGCGCCTGCTGGTCGAGGCGCAGCGTCGCGGCTGGGTCGACCGGATCGATCCGGTCCTTCTCGTAAATCGGCTGGCGACGGACGATGCCCCATTGGCCAATACCTGATTGGTCATGTCGCTTCTCCAGGAAATCGTAGAAGCGTCCGGTGCAGACCACGTCGCAGAGCACGTCGTGTACAGGGGCCCTTTGTGAGATCGTCATCTTGGTTTGCGCAATGGCCCGCTCGCCTGCGAGATCGATGCTGGTGCCGCCGAGGAAGTGCAGGATGCGCACCCCCTTGGCAAAGCCTTCCTGGCTAACGCGCATGAAATCCCGCGCCGGCCCCTGAAACCAGGTGGCGGACATCCAGCCTTCCTCGTGCCAGACCGTGGCAAAGCGATCCCAGTCGCCGGCGTCACGCCAGACCGCCCAGTTCTCGACGAGGTCGCGAATCGCGAGGCGGTCGAGGAGTTGCTGGTCCATGGGCACGTCTCCGAAGGGGATCGATGCCCGAGGTATGAGCGGCGAATTCGGCGCTCGTCAAGCGGGCACGAAAATCCGGCGTGCCTTGCAGCACGCCGGATCGGATCGTCATGGCCAGACCGCGGTCTCTTTACGCCGCGGGCGCCTTCGGCGCACGGTTGCGCGAGTTACGCTGGAAGAACAGCGCCTGGCTCGCTACCGCCGACACCATGGCGGGCTGGAACGGCTTTGAGATCAGGAACGCTGGCTCCGGACGCTCGCCGGTGAGGAAGCGCTCCGGATAAGCGGTGATGAACACCACCGGTACCTCGAAAGTGCGGAGCAGCTCGTTGACGGCATCAAGACCCGACGAGCCGTCGGCAAGCTGGATGTCGGCGAGGATGAGGCCCGGCCGCTTGTTCTTGGCCAGCGCCACCGCATCGGCGTGGGTGCGCGCGACACCGACGACATTGTGGCCGAGATTCTTCACCAGGCTCTCGAGGTCCATGGCAATGAAAGTCTCATCCTCGATGATCAGGACGTCGGTCGCGATCTCGGCCGCCATCTCGCGGCCGGCGGTATCGGCCAAACGGCGCGTATCGGCAACATCGGTCCCGAGCACAAAGGCGACTTCCTCTTCCGAAAACCCCTCGAGCGAGAGCAGCAGGAACGCCTGCCGCGGCAGCGGGGTGATGTTGGACAGCCGGCGCTCCGGCGGCATCGGCAGCGTCGCCACCTCGGAATCATCATTGACCGAGACCGAATTCCAGATCTGGGTGAACAGCCGGAACAAGCCGGCGCGCGGCCCATGGCTCTCGTCAAGGACCGACGGATCCCCCAGCATGGCCTCCAACATGGCTGCGACATAGGCGTCGCCGGAGGCCTGGTTGCCCGTCAGGGCGCGCGCATACCGGCGCAACAAGGGCAAGTGCTCAGCAACAAGCTGCGAACGGGACATCCCCACTCCATTCATTTCGGGCCAACCTCAAAAATAAGGAACTGCGAGGGGAGACCCGGGTTCCCCTACTAGGACTGATTACGCTTCAGGATCAGAAAAGTTCCGGTGGCTTGGGAACTTTTTGTCGAACCTGGAATTGAACTCATCCAGGGAACTGCTCCCGGTTGAGAAAACTTCTCGATTTTGCAGTCACTTAACTCGGGGAAACGTGGAACAGGTCATGAAAGATCTCAAGTCTCAAGCCAGCAAAAGCACGACCCCCGGCAAGGGAGGCCTAACACCGGAGATCCAATCCCGGATCGGCCATCAATTGCGCGCCATGTACGACGACGTCGTGCGGCAGGGGGTTCCGGACCGGTTCGCGGAGCTCATCAAAAAGCTTGATGCGCCTGGAGGCGGATCTCAGAACGAGAATGGGGCTGGGGGCTCCAACGACAACAACGGGAGGGATTAATGCCTCTCACGAACTCCCTGCGTGACGACATCCTCGCGGCCGTGCCGAGCCTTCGCGCGTTCGCGATTTCGCTCAGCGGCAATGCGGACCGCGCCGACGATTTGGTGCAGGAAACGCTGTTGCGCGCGCTCGCCAACATCGACTCGTTCCAGCCCGGCTCCAATCTGCCGGCGTGGCTGTTCACGATCCTGCGCAACCTGTTCCGCTCCGACTATCGCAAGCGGCGGCGCGAGGTCGAGGATGCCGAGGGCAACTATGCCAAGACGCTGAAGACGCAACCCTCGCAGAACGCCCACCTCGAGTTCGAGGAGTTTCGCGGCGCGCTGGAGAAGCTTCCGCAGGACCAGCGCGAAGCGTTGATCCTGGTCGGCGCCTCGGGCTTCTCCTATGAGGACGCGGCCTCGATCTGCGGCTGTGCGGTCGGCACCATCAAGAGCCGCGTCAACCGCGCGCGTTCGAAGCTCGCCGCGCTGCTCTATGTCGACGGCGCCGAGGATTTCGGGCCCGACGAGACCGTGCGCGCCGTGATCGGCGGCAGCGGCGGATAGCGCGTCAATCGATTTTGGCGACAGCTGTAAAGGCGGCCGTTTGCGCGGCCGTCTTTGCATGAGTGTGGGCAGCTGATTGTGGCTCGATCAGTTCTCGACGAACGTCACCGTGTCGGCGACGTTCGCGCGCGAGGTGCGGTAGCTGTTCACCTTGTGCGCATTGTCTGCGTAGCCGAACGAGATGCCGCAGACGACACGGCGGTCGTCGGGCAGATTGAAGTGGCGGCGGATCAGGCCGGAATGGCGCGCAAGTGCGGCCTGCGGAATCGTGCCTAGCCCGAGCGCCTGGGCGGCGAGCATGAAATTCGAGACGTAAGCCCCGCAATCGATCGCGCCATAGATGCCGAGCGGCTCGTTGGTGTGAATGATCGCGACATGCGGCGCGCCGAAAAAATTGTAATTCTCCAGCGCCTGCCTGGCGTAGCCCATCTTGTCGCCGCGCGGGATGCCGAGCGTATTGTAAAGCTGAAAGCCGCTCTCGCGGCGGCGTTCGAGATAGACGCCGGCGTATTCACGGGGCGGCGTGAAATCATAGTCGTCGCCGAGGCCGCCCGAGGCCTCCTTGTAGATCAACTGGCGGAAGCGTTCCTTGGCCTCGCCGCTGGCGATGATGACCTCCCAAGGCTGGCTGTTGCACCAGGACGCGGTGCGTTGCGCCGTCGTCAGCACATGTTCGATGGTCGCGCGGTCGACTTCCTTGGGCAGGAAGGCGCGGACGGAATAGCGCTCGTTGAGGAGATCTTCAAGCGCGCCGATGCGGTCGTTCTGGTTTACTTTTGCGTCCATGGGTCAGCTCGCACTCTTCTCGTAGGGTGAGCAAAGGCGCGAAGCGCCGTGCCCACCGACAGTCTTTCCCCGGCGCATCTCCATATGGTGGGCACGCTTTGCTTTGCCCACCCTACGAGATACGACGAAAAGCAAAATCACCGCCCCTTGGTCGGGATCTTGTTATAAGGCACGTCCTTGTCGACACGGATGTCGCCCGGCAGACCCAGCACGCGCTCGGCGATGATGTTGCGCAGGATCTCGTCGGTGCCGCCGGCGATGCGCATCGAGGGTGAGGACAGCAACATCTGCTGAAACTGGCCGTGCACCGTTTCCTCGTTGCTGCCTGTAAGAACACCGGCTGCGCCCTGGAGATCCATCGCATAGGTCGCGATGTCCTGCAGCATCATGCCCGACACCAGCTTGCCGATCGAATTCTCCGGACCCGGCCGTTCGCCCTTGGACAGCGCAGAGATCGCGCGGTAGCTGGTGTATTTCAGCCCGCTCGACTTCACCGCCCAGCTCGCAAGCTTTGAGCGCACGGCGGGATCGTCGATGGCGAGGCCATCCTCCAGCATGAGGTTGGAGCAGAACTCGAACAATTCAGGCACGCCAGTCGCAAGCCGCGAGCCGATCGACATGCGCTCGTTCATCAGCGTGGTCAGCGACACGCTCCAGCCTTCGCCGACGGCGCCGAGCCGCTGGCTATCGGGAATCACGACGTCGGTGAAATAGACCTCGTTGAATTCCTGCATGCCGTTGGCCTGCTTGATCGGCCGCACCTCGACGCCCGGGCTCTTCATGTCCAGGAAGAACATGGTCAGGCCCTTGTGCTTGGGCACATTCGGATCGGTGCGCGCGATCAACAGGCCGTAATCGGAGTAGTGCGCGCCGGAGGTCCAGATCTTCTGGCCGTTGACGACCCAATTGTCGCCCTTCTTATCCGCGCGCGTGCGCAGACCCGCAACGTCGGAGCCGGCCGACGGCTCGGAGAACAGCTGGCACCAGATCTCCTCGCCCGCAGCGAGCTTGGGCAGATACCGCCGTTTGGCGTCTTCGCTGCCCCAGGCCATCACGGTCGGACCGCACATGCCCTCGCCGATCTGAAACGGCTGCGTCAGCTTGCCGTAGACGCCCTCCTCCTGCTGCCAGATCACCCGCTCGATCGGCGTAGCACCGCGGCCGCCATATTCCTTCGGCCAGTGCAGGCAGGCCCAGCCGCCCTCCGCCTTCTTCTTCTGCCAGGCCTTGCCGACATCGACCATATCGTGCTTGGCAAGGCGGATGCGGCCGAGCGAAGACTTTGACAGCTCCTGCTCGAACTCCTTCGGCGCGTTGGCGTCGACCCATTTGCGCGCGGTCTCGCGGAATGCGGTTTCCTGCGGGGTGTCGTCGAAATTCATGGCGGACCTCTAACCTCTTCCCTTGGTCGGGATCTTGTTGAACGGCACGTCCTTGTCGACACGGATATCGCCGGGCAGACCCAAGACCCGCTCGGCGATGATGTTGCGCATGATCTCGTCCGTACCGCCCTCGACGCGCGTACCCGGCGCACGCAAGAGCATCGCCTGGAAACGGCCGGCGATTTCGGCATCTTCCGGACCGCTGAGCACACCGCTCGCACCTTGCAGATCCAGCGCGTAGGTCGCGACGTCCTGGATCATCGAGCCCGCGACCAGCTTGCCGATGGAGTTTTCCGGGCCCGGCCTCTCGCCCTTCGACAGCGCCGAGATCGCGCGCATACTGGTGTAGCGCAAGCCACTCGCCTTCACCGCCCAGTTCGCAAGCTTCGAACGGACCGCGCGATCCTCGATCGCCGGACCGTCGTCGAGCATCAGGCTCGCGCAATACTCGAACAGCTCCGGAAAACCGGTCGAGACGGCCGCGCCGATCGCGCTGCGCTCGTTCATCAGCGTGGTCAGCGAGACGTTCCAGCCGTCACCGACCTCGCCGAGGCGCTGGTGGTCGGGGATGCGGACGTTGGTGAAATAGACCTCGTTGAAATCGGAGGCGCCGCTCGCCTGCTTGATCGGGCGCACCTCGACACCGCGGCTTTTCATGTCCAGGAAGAACATGGTGAGCCCCTTGTGCTTGGGCACGGTCGGATCGGTACGGGTGAGCAGAATCCCGTAGTCGGAATAATGCGCGCCCGAGGTCCAGATCTTCTGGCCGTTGATGACCCAGTCGTCGCCATCCTTTTCCGCGCGCGTGCGCAGGCCCGCGACATCGGAGCCGCCGGCGGGCTCGGAGAACAGCTGGCACCACACTTTCTCGCCGGAGGCGAGCGGCGGCAGAAAAGTGCGCCTATGCTCTTCGCGTGCGAACGCCATCATGGTCGGCCCGCACATGCCGTGGCCGATGATGAACATGCGGGAGAGCTGGCCGAACGGTCCTTCTTCCTGCTGCCAGATCACGCGCTCGATCGGCGACGAACCGCGGCCGCCATACTCTTTCGGCCAATGCAGGCACGCCCAGCCGGCATCGGCCTTTTTCTTCTGCCAGGCCTTTGCGACCTCGAGAATGTTAGCGTCCTTGAGCTGAGTGCGCCCGAGCGAGGATTTGCGCAGCTCGTCCTCGTATTGCTTGGGCGCGTTTGCGCCGATCCAGGCGCGTGCGGTAGCGCGGAATTCGGCTTCCTGCGGGGTGTCATCGAAGTTCATGGCGATGTCCTTCGCTTACGCCGCGTTCTTCTTGCGCATGCGGTCGATCAGCTGGTCTTCCCAATAAGAGAGGCTGCCGAGCCCAAGCGCCATCGCGTTGGCGCGGCGGTAATACATGTGGCAGTCGAACTCCCAGGTGAAACCCATGCCGCCGTGAACCTGGATGTTGTTCTTGGCGCAGTGCTGGAACGCCTGGGTCGCGCTGATGCGCGCGGCGGCAGCGGCTTCCGGCAGCTCGGATGCGTTGGTCGAGAGCGCCCAGGCGCCGTAATAGCTATTGGAGCGCGCCAGCGTCGCCGAGACATACATATCGGCGAGCATATGCTTGACCGCCTGGAACGAGCCGATCTGGCGGCCGAAGGCGATGCGGCCGAGCGCGTAGTCGCGGCCCATCTCCAGCGCGCGGTCGGAACCGCCGACCTGCTCGAACGCGCACAGCACCGCGGCACGGTCGAGCATCTGCGAGAGGATGCTCCAGCCTTCGCCGGCGGCACCGAGCGCCTCGGCCTTGCAGCCTTTAAAGGTGATCTCGGCTTGCCCCCTGGTCGGATCGAGATTGGTGAGGCTTTTCACCTCGACACCGCCAGCCTTGAGATCGACCAGGAACAGCGAGATGTCGCCGTCGCGACCGCTGGAGCCTGTGCGCGCCGCGACCACCGCGAAGTCGGCAATCGCGCCATCGGCCACCGGCTTCTTGACGCCATTGAGCACGCCATTCGCGGCCGTCAGCTTGATGTTCTTCGGCGACGGATTGCCCTTGCCTTCGAACAGCGCCAGCGTGCCGATCGCATCGCCCGAGGCGATCGCGGGCAGCCACTTCTTCTTTTGCGCTTCGCTGCCGGCGATCAGCAGCGCTTCGGCTGCGAGGTAGACGGTCGACGAGAACGGCACCGGCGCGTTCGCGCGGCCCATCTCTTCGGCGATCACGCAAAGCTCGAGATGACCCGCACCAGCACCGCCAAACTCCTCGGGGATCGCGACACCGAGAAAGCCCATCTCGGCGAGGCCCTTCCAGAGCTCCTTGTCGTAGGGCGCCTTGCCGTCGAGCACGACGCGCACCGCCTTGGGCGAGCACTTCTCAGTGAGGAACTTGCGCGCCTGATCGCGGAGCTGCTTCTGGTCGTCGGAGAAATCGAAGTTCATGGCGGCGCACCCGTGTTGATGATGTCGATTAGTTGAGAATGATGACGTCTTGATCCGGCTTGTCCGCATAAAGCCGCTCCACCAGCGCAGCGCGGCGTTCGAGGCCGGCGCGCTGGTTGATGTAACCCTTGTCGGTGAGCTCATTGCCGTCGATCGAGGGCGGCTCGGCCATCAGCATCGCGCGCGCGATGATGCGGCTGCTGGCGCCTTCGCACGCCCTGTTGTGCGCATCGAGTCCACGCTTGAAGCAGGCAATCACCTCGGGATGCTTTACGGCATCCTCGAAGCTGAGATCGGCATTGCCGACGAGCTGGCGGCAGGCGTGCAGGTTCGGCCAGGCCAGCAGTCCGATGAAGGCCCGATCCTGTCCCGCGACCAGCGCGTCATGCACGACAGGCGTCGCCGCGGCAATCGCATCGGTGCGGAGCGAGCCGACATGCACGAAAGTACCGGTGGTGAGCTTGAAGTCTTCGACCACCCGGCCGGCGAAGATGATGCCCTTCACCGGATCGGCGTCGTCGACGAAGATGCCGGCATCGCCGATGCAGTAAAAGCCTTCCTCGTCGAACATCTTCTTCGTCAGATCAGGCTGACCGAAATAGCCGGGCGTCACGTTGACGCCACGCAAGCGTAGCTCGTATTTCGAGCCGCACGGCACCATCTTCAGCTCGACGCCGGGGAACGGCAGGCCGATCAGGCCCACGCGCTCGGTGTCCCAATAGGTGCCCGTCGAGGTCGGCGCGGTCTCAGTCGAGCCCCAGCCGGTGTAAAACACGATGCGTTCACCGGTGGTCTTCACCGCCAGCGCTTGCATGCGGTCGTAGAGATCGTCGGGCAGCCGCGCGCCGCCATAGGCCATGATCGACAGGTTCTTGAAGAACGAGCGGCACAGCGCATCGTCCTTCTCCATCGCTGCCGCCAGCGCGGCATAGCCGGCCGGCACGTTGGCGTAATAGGTCGGCGAGACCTCGCGCAGGTTCCTGATGGTTTCCTCGAGCTGCCCCGGCAGCGGTCGACCGTCGTCGATATAGAGCGTGCCGCCGTCAACGAGCACCGGATGAAACGCAGCATTGCCGCCCATGGTGTGATTCCAAGGCATCCAATCCAGCACGGTGGCGAGCGGACCGCCCGGCGTGCGCGGCCGCACCTGCATCATCATCGCCGCATTGGCGCACATCATGCCCTGCGTATTGATGACGGCCTTGGGCATGCCGGTCGATCCGGACGTGAACAGCAGCTTGCCGACGGTGTCGGGCGTGATTTTTGCGATCGAAGCTTCGACATCAGCGGTCACGGGCGTCGCCGCAAGCTCGGCAAAGCTGGCGCTCTTCACGCCCTCGCACGGCCGAACGACGTGAACGACAGTGACGCCGCTGAGATCGAGTGCTTTCAGAGCCATCTCGAAGGTCGGGCCATCCTGCACCATCACGACGGCCGGCTTGATCAGGTCGAACAGGTACTTCAGCTTGACGTGATCGTGGCTCATCAGGGAATAGGCCGGCGACACCGGGGCCGCCGGGAGGCGCGCCTGCATCGCGGCCTGCGTCAACAGCGCATGCTCGATTGAGTTGCCGGAAAGGATCGCGACTGGACGTCCGTCAAGCCTGAGATTGAGCAGCGCCTGCGTCAGCGCATCGACGGTGCGCTTGGCGCCGCCATACGACACCTTGCGCCATTCGCGGTTGGGACCGCCGCGCTGCGCGAGCCAGATGCGCTCGGGCGCTTCCCTGGCCCACTTCGCGAGCGAGGCCGGAAGATGCTTCTCGTAAACCTGCAAGGGAATGCGCGACTTCAGCACCACCGTGCCATCAGCACGGCGCTCGACGTCGATGTCGCGCGCAAGCCACTCGACCTTGCGAAAGGCGGGCTTTGACATCACCGCCGCCGCGCTTCCACTCATTTTGCGTCTCCCGGAATTTATTGTCCTTTACGGATCTTTGTCGTTCAGCGCTTGATATAGACAGGCTTTCGCTTCTCAAGGAAGGCCCTGATGCCTTCCGAAAATTCCTCGGAGCGGCTGCACAGGACCTGATTGCGATCCTCCATCGCGATAACAGCTTCCAGCGATCCGGCGTCGACACTCATGTTGAGACATTCCTTGGACAGGCGCAGCCCCACGGGCGAGGCCGTCATCATCGCATCGACATAAGGTTCGGCAGCTGCGTCGAGCGCGTCCTCGTCCACGACCTCCGAGACGAGCCCGACTGCAAGTGCGCGCTCGGCGCCGATGAAGCGCCCTGTCAGGATCAGCTCGGACGCCACGGACACACCGACGAGCCGCGGCAGAAAGTAGCTGCTGCCGATGTCGCAGCCGCCGAGGCCGAGCTTGATGAAGGCGCAGTTCATCCGCGCCGACTTGGTTGCGATGCGAATATCGGAGGCGAGTGCCAGCGCGAACCCGCCGCCGGCCGCCGCGCCCTGCACCAGCGACAGGATCGGCTGCGGGCATCGTCGCATCAGCATCACGATATCGGCGATGCGGCGTTGCGAGTCCAGGGACTCCGTGACGCCGGGCGGCTCCTGCTGCCCGGCACGGCGCGCCATCGCCGCCTTGAGATCAAGGCCTGCACAAAAGTTCTTGCCCGCGCCCCTCAGCACCACCACGCGCGTGTCGCGGTTACGCTGGAGGCCCTGGAAATAGACGTTGAGCGCATCGATCAGCGCGGGATCGAGTGCGTTGAGGCTGTCAGGACGATTGAGCGTCACCCGGTCGACGCCGTCGTCATGCTCGATCAGCAGCGGTTGGGACATGGGGCCTCTTACATCCGCGCGTGAGGTGGCTGTTATTGCGCCCTCTCCCCTTGTGGGAGAGGGCATGTACGCTGAGAGCCCAGAGTTCGCTTGGGTGAGGGGTCTGTCTCCGCGGATGCAAACCCCTCATCCGGCGCCATAGCCGATGCGAAGCATCGGCGTCCTCTTAAGGACGGCGGCCGAAGGCCGCCTACGCCACCTTCTCCCACAAGGGGAGAAGGGAAGAAACCTACCGCGGAGCCATGCGGATGGCGCCGTCGAGGCGGATGGTCTCGCCATTGAGCATCGGATTCTCGACCATATGTACGGCGAGCGCGCCGTATTCCCTGGCATCGCCGAGACGCGAGGGATGCGGCACCTGGGCGCCGAGACTTTTGCGGGACTCTTCGTTCAGGCCCATCAGCAGCGGCGTCAAGAACAGGCCGGGCGCGATGGTGTTGACGCGGATTTTTTGGCTCGCGAGATCACGCGCGGCCGGCAGCGTGAGACCGACAACGCCGCCCTTGGATGCAGAATAGGCAATCTGGCCGATCTGGCCTTCGTAAGCGGCAACCGAGGCGGTGTTGATGATGACGCCGCGCTCTTCACCGACCGGTTCGATCGTGACGAGGCGCTCGGCGAACAAGCGCAGACAGTTGAACGTGCCGATGAGGTTGACGTTGATGATGCGCGCGAACTTTTCCAGCGGATAGACGCCGTCGCGGCCGACGATGCGCTGCGAACCACCGATGCCGGCGCAGTTCATCAGCACGCGGGCAACACCATGCACGGCTTCCGCCTTGGCGATCGCCGCCTTGATCTGCTCCTCGCTGGTGACGTCGGCATGCAGCGCGACGCCCTTTACTTCGGCCGCGACCTTCTCGGCGTTGTCCTTGTTCTGATCGATCACGCCGATCTTGGCGCCCTTCGCCGCCATGGCGCGGGCAGTCGCTTCGCCGAGGCCCGAACCACCGCCGGTGATGAGAACGGCTACGTCTTTCAATTCCATGACAAGCTACCTTTCCTTGGACGTTTCTTCTCTAGACTTGAAAGTCTCGACCGCATTATCCGGCCGCGGCAGTTTCCTCGGCTTGCGTAAGGATGCCGCCGCAGATCAGCGTTTCCATGTGCTTGATATATTGCCGGCAGACGTCATCGGTGACCGGGCCGACGCCGGTCGCGCGAGACATCGCGTGCCGGCCGAAGAACAGGTGATCGCAGGCGCCGATCAGGCTGGTGTAGAACAGCACCGGATCGGTGGCGCGGAACTCGCCGCGGCTGACGCCTTCGGCGAGCAGCCGGCGATGAAAGTCGAGCAGCGGCGCGACGAAGAATTTCGAGACTTCATCGGCGGATCCCGCAACACTCTCGTGCAGGAGATAGTGGATCAGTCGGTTCATGTAGGGGAACCGGTGATAGGCGCGGATGATGCCGGCAATATGCAGCTTCAGCTTCGCCGTCGAGCTGATCTGCTGTGCCAGCAGATATTCGAGATTGGACATTTCGGTCGCAGCATCCCGCGCCAGCAGCGCCAGCAGCAGGCCGTCCTTGTTGCCGAAATGATATTTGACCAGCGCGGCGTTGGCGCCCGACTTTTGGGCGATGTCGGAAAGCGAGATCTCGATCGAGGAGCGTTCGATCATCAGCTCGCTCGCGGCCACGAGCAGTTTCTCTGCCGTGGAATTCTTTCCGCTGGGGAGCTTGTTCGGTACGCTGGTAGTCACGGAGATCCCTTGTTCTCGTTGCGCGAGCGGGCGCAGATAAGCCGAAGCAGCGCCTGATCACAAGAGTTAATTGATCGATTGACTAAACGATATCCCGCCCATTAAATCCACCCCGACAACCCAACCCTATCAAGAACAATCATGGGAGAGACCGAAATGGCCGAGGCTTATATCGTCGCCGCTGCGCGTACCGCGGGCGGGCGCAAGGGGGGCCGCCTCGCCGGCTGGCATCCGGCCGATCTGGCCGCAAAAGTGCTGGACGAACTGGTCGATCGCACCACGGTTGATCCCGCGCTCGTCGAAGACGTGATCATGGGCTGCGTGATGCAGGTCGGTGAGCAGTCCAACAATGTCGCGCGCAACGCGATCATGGCTTCGAAGCTTCCCGAGAGCGTGCCGGGCACCTCGATCGACCGCCAGTGCGGCTCCTCGCAGCAGGCCCTTCACTTTGCCGCGCAGGCCGTGATGTCCGGCACGATGGACGTGGTAATCGCCGCCGGCGTGGAGTCCATGACGCGCGTGCCGATGGGACTGTCCTCGCAGCTCCCGGCCAAGAACGGCTTTGGCAATTACAAGAGCCCGGGCATCGAGCACCAATATCCGAACATCGTGTTCAGCCAGTTCACGGGCGCCGAGATGATGGCCGAGAAGTACGGCCTGTCGAAGGACGACCTCGACGAATATTCCTACAACAGCCATCAGCGCGCGATCGCAGCGACCCAGGCCGGTCACTTCAAGAAGGAGATCGTGCCGCTCGAGATCACCCGCGCAGACGGCTCCAAGGACACCCACCACATCGACGAAGGCATCCGCTTCGACGCCACGCTCGACGGCATCAAGGGCGTCAAGCTGATCGCCGAGAACGGCAAGCTCACCGCGGCGAGCGCCAGCCAGATCTGTGATGGCGCCTCCGGCGTGATGGTCGTCAACGAGCGCGGCCTCAAGCAGCTTGGCGTGAAGCCGCTCGCGCGCATCCACCACCTGACCATGACCGGCGGCGATCCCGTCATCATGCTCGATGCTCCCTTGCATGCCACCAAGCGCGCCCTGGAGAAGGCCGGCATGAAGATCGCCGACATCGACCTGTTCGAGGTCAACGAGGCCTTCGCCTCGGTGCCGACCGGCTGGCTGAAGACCACCGGCGCCGATCCCAGCAGGCTCAACGTCAATGGCGGCGCGATCGCGCTCGGCCATCCCCTTGGCGGCTCCGGCACCAAGCTGATGACGACGCTGGTCCACGCCCTGCACCAGCGCGGCAAGCGCTATGGCCTGCAGACCATGTGCGAAGGTGGCGGCATGGCGAACGTGACGATCGTCGAGCGGCTGTAACAACAGCAAAAGGGAGTAGTGAGTGGCGAGTAGCGAATGGTGAGTAGGCGAAGGGCATTTGTCCTTCTTCCCCTATTCGCCATTCGCTATTCGCGTTCTGGGGAAACGCCATGACTCATCCGTCCGTCTACGCGAAGTCCACGCCCGACAAGATCGCCTACCAGATGGCCGGGACCGGCAAGGCAATCACCTATCGCGAGCTCGACGAGCTCTCGAACCAGGGTGCGCAGCTGTTCCGCTCGCTCGGACTGAAAGCCGGCGATCACATCGCGCTGCTGATGGAAAACCGCCTCGCCTTCATGGAGATCTGCTGGGCGGCGCAACGCAGCGGACTCTATTACACCGCGATCAGCCGCTATCTGAAGCAGGACGAGATCGACTACATCATCGGCGATTGCGGCGCCAAGGTCGTGATCACCACGCCGAAATGCGCCGACCAGATCAAGGACCTGGTCAAGGGCGCGCCGGGCGAACCGATCTTCTACATGGTCGACGATCCCCTGCCCGGCTTCCGCTCGTACGACAACGAGGCGATGGCGCAGCCGATCACACCGATCGCCAACGAAGTCGCCGGCTACGACATGCTGTATTCGTCGGGCACTACCGGTCGTCCCAAAGGCATCAAGAAGGACTTCGAGGGCAAACCCGTCGACGAGCCGAACGCCTTCCTTCGCGTGCTCTGCGCCACCATGTGCGGCATGAACGCGGAAAGCACCTATCTGTCGCCGGCGCCGCTCTATCATGCGGCCCCCTTACGTTTCAACATGATGGCGATCGTGCTTGGTGGCACTTCCATCATCATGGAACATTTCGACGCCGAGGATTTCCTCAAGCTCGTCGAAAAATACAAGATCACACAGTCACAGCTGGTACCGACCATGTTCGTCCGCATGCTGAAGCTGCCGGACGAGGTCCGCGCCAAGTACAATGTCTCGGCGCTGAAAGGCGCGATCCACGCCGCCGCGCCCTGCCCGGTCGACGTGAAAGCGAAGATGATCGAATGGTGGGGGCCGATCCTGATCGAGTATTACGCCGGCTCGGAAGGCAACGGCGTCACCGTCTGCAATTCGCAGCAATGGCTGGAGCATCGCGGTAGCGTCGGCCGCGCGGTGGTCGGCACAATCAAGATTCTGGACGAGAACGACGAGGAGCAGCCGGTGGGCGAGATCGGCACGGTCTATTTCGCCGATGCGCCGGCGTTCACTCCCGAGAAGACCAAGAAGGCCTACAACGCCAAGGGCTGGTCGACGCTCGGCGACGTCGGCTATCTCGACAAAGACGGCTTCCTGTTCCTCACCGACCGCAAGTCCTACATGATCATCTCAGGCGGCGTGAATATCTACCCGCAGGAAACTGAGGACGTGCTGATCACCCACCCGGAGATCGCCGACGTCGCCGTGTTCGGCGTGCCGAACGAGGAGATGGGCGAAGAGGTGAAGGCGGTGGTGCAGCCGCACGACATGAAGCATGCCGGCAAGGAGCTCGAGGCCGACCTGATCGCCTACTGCAAGACGCGCCTCTCGGCGATCAAGTGCCCGCGCTCGATCGATTTCGAAGCGGAGCTGCCGCGCACGCCGACCGGCAAGCTGGTGAAGCGGCATCTGCGGGATAGGTATTGGCCGAAGACGGCAGCAAAAATTTAAGGCGGGATGCGTAGGGTGGGCAAAGGCGCAAAGCGCCGTGCCCACCACCTGTCTATGTCACGATCATTTGGTGGGCACGCTTCCGCCTTCGCTCTTCGAGCTACGGCGGACAAGTCGCTTTGCGTACCCTACGGCGCCGGTGCAAGCCCTCTCAATCAAACAAACTCGGCGTGTGGTTCACCAGTGCGCCTTCGATCTCGAGCATCTTCAGCTTCGTCACCACGCCGCCATTCGCCGAGAAGCCGCCGGGCTTGTTACCGGCCGCCAGCACGCGATGGCAGGGCACGACGATCGGGCATGGGTTGTGCCCGAGTGCCTGGCCGACGTCGCGCGACAGCTGGACACCGCCGAGCTGCTTGGCGATGTCGCCATAGGTGATGGTCTTGCCGGGCGGGATGGCGCGGGCGATCTCGTAGACGCCGCGGTTGAAGTCGGGCACCCCGTCGAGATCGAGCGGGATATCGGTGAGGTCATCCGGCTCGCCCGCGAGCAGCTTCACGATGCGGTCGATCGCCTGTTGCACGTCAGCGGTCGGCTCGGCCTCACGTGCGTCGGCGTGGCGTTGGCTGATGCGGGTGCGGATTTTCTCCTCGCCACCCATGGGCAACTGGGTGCCGTTGATGCCGCGCGGGCCCCAGGCGACGGCGCAGAGGCCGATCCTGGTGTCGAACAGGGCAAAATGCTGGTCGGTCATGGCTTGGTTCCTGAGCTTGCGTCTACGTCGCATGCCCCCAATGTGATCTCGGCCTAATTCTAGGCTTGGAAATAGTTGCGATCCACCCGGTTTCCGGGAATCTTGCACAGGAGTTCCGCACACCTTTCCGCGAGCCAAGATTGCCGAGAGCAAGACTTCCGAGAGCCAGAATGCAAAGCCTTCACGTCAACGGATACGATATGCCCTATCTCGACGTTGGCGAGGACAGAGACCGGGCGCCGCTGGTCTGCGTGCACGGCTCGCTCTCCGACTTCCGCGTCTGGGGCTGCGTGCTCGGGCCGCTGACGCAGCGGCACCGGATGATCGTTGTCAGCTTGAGGCACTTCTTCCCCGATCACTGGGACGGCGTCGGCGACACCTATTCGATCGCCCAGCATGTCAGCGACGTCATCGCCTTTATCGAGAATCTCGACCTCGGGCCAGTCGATTTGATGGGACATTCCCGCGGCGGCCACATCTGCTTCCGCGTCGCGCAACAGCGGCCGGATCTGCTCCGGCGGCTGGTCCTGGCGGAGCCCGGTGGCGAACTCGATGGCAGCCTGGATCCTGACTATGCCGGCGGCCCCTCGCCGCTGCTGGCGCGGTTCACGGCCTCGGCCGAGAAGATCAGGGACGGCGATGTCGATGGCGGCCTCGCCGTGTTCGTCGACACGCTGGAAGGCGCCGGCACCTGGCCGCGGCTGCCGGCGATGGTGAAGCAGAATTTGCGTGACAATGCCTTCACTCTGATCGGTCAGGTCCGCGACAACCGCCCGCCGTTCTCGAAGGCGGATGCGGAACAGATCAAGATGCCGACGCTGTTCATCCTGGGCGCGCGAACCAAGGGCCTGCTGCCAAAGGTGCTGCACGCGCTCGCCGCTCACGTGCCATACTCGAAGACGGCGATCATTCCGAACGCGACGCATCCGATGTTCGAGCAGGCGCCGCAAAAATACTCCGAAGTGGTTCTCGATTTTTTGGCGAGCTGATCATGCAGAGCTTTCACGTCAACGGCTACGACATGGCCTATCTCGAAGTCGGGGAGGGCCATCCGCTGGTCTGCGTGCACGGCACGCTCGGGGATTTCCGCACCTGGTATTCGGTGCTCGGCCCGCTGTCGAAGAGCCATCGCGTGATCTCGGTCAGCCTGCGGCACTTCTTTCCCGAGCATTGGGACGCCGTCGGCAACGACTACAAGATGGAGCAGCACGTCGCTGACACGATCGCCTTCATCGAGCGGGTCAGGCCCGGGCCGGTCGACCTGATGGGGCATTCGCGCGGCGGACATATCGCCTTTCGCGTGGCGCAGGGGCGGCCTGATCTCCTGCGAAAACTGGTGCTGGCCGAACCGGGCGGCGATCTCGATTCCAGCCTGCCGCTGACTGCGGGTACGCCCGCGCATCCGCCGCTGGCCGCGAAGACGATACGCTCGGTCGAGATGATCCGCGCCGGCGACATCGAGGGCGCGCTGCAGAATTTCTACGAGGGCATCGAAGGCGACGGCTCCTGGCGGCGCGTGCCTGCCGCGGCCAAGCAGCAATTGCGCGACAACACGTTCACCTTCCTCGGCCAGATCAACGAGCAGCGCAGGCCGTACACGCTCGCGGATGCGCAGGCGATCAAGACGCCGACGCTGCTGATCGGCGGTGGCGCGACCACCGGCAGCCTGTCGGTGATGTGGCGTGTGCTGGCCGCGCACATCGCGGGCGCGCAGACGGCGGTGATCCCGAAGGCCGGGCACTGGGTGTTCGAGCAGGCGCCGCTGGAGTTCGGCAACGTCGTGGACAGGTTCCTGGCGGAGTAGCTCTTTCCCCTCTCCCACAAGGAAGAGGGAAGAGGCCATCTCACTCACACCTTCCACACACCGACCGGCATCTTGATCGTTGCGTTCAGGCGGTTCCAGACATTGATGGTCGCGATCGAGAGGATCAGCGTGGCGAGCTCGCGTTCGTCGAAGTGCGTGGCGGCCTCGTTCCAGACCGCATCGGTTACGGGGTCTTCGCGATCGGCAAGGCGCGTGACGGCTTCGGTCAGCGCGAGCGCGGCGCGCTCGGCATCGGAGAAATAGGGTGCATCGCGCCAGGCGGAGACGGCGAACAGGCGCTCGTCGGTTTCACCCAGCTTGCGGGCGATCTTGGGATGCATGTCGACGCAGACGCTGCAGCCATTGATCTGGCTGGCGCGCAGGTGCACCAGTTCCAGGAGCTTTTCGGGCAGACCCTGCTTGGTCAGAGTGCCGAGGGACTGAAGGACATTCATGGCCTCAGGCAGGACCATAACCGGGTGGTTCATACGTGCGTGCATCATCTCGCGTCTCCATCTGTCGAATATCGAAGGTTCCGGTCACATCGGCCGGATTGGCTTCGTCATGGGCATGACGGATCGCGGCGAAGGAATGTGACCGATGACTGAAGAAACTTTTCTGACCCGGCAGTTCGAGGCCAACCGGGACCATTTGCGCGCGGTCGCCTACCGGATGCTGGGCACGAGCGGCGAGGTCGACGATGCCGTGCAGGAGGCGTGGTTGCGGCTCAACCGCAGCGACACCTCGGATGTTGCGAACCTGCGGGGCTGGCTGACCACCGTGGTCGCACGCATCTGCCTCGACATGCTGCGCGCGCGGAAGTCGCGCAAGGAAGACCCGATGGGCCCGCACGTGCCCGAGCCGGTCGACGAGACGCGGGAGCGCGAGGCGGAGATGGCCGATTCCGTCGGCACCGCGCTGCTGGTGGTGCTGGAGACATTGCAGCCGGCAGAACGGCTCGCCTTCGTGCTGCACGACATGTTCGCAGTCCCCTTCGAGGAGATCGCGCCGATCGTCGGCCGCTCGGTCGATGCCTCGCGGCAACTGGCGAGCCGCGCGCGGCGGCGCGTGCAGGGCGCGCCGGTGCCGGAGGCGGACCTGTCGCGCCAACGCAAGATCGTCGATGCGTTTCTCGCCGCCTCGCGCGAAGGCAATTTCGAAGGGCTGCTGGCGGTGCTCGATCCAGACGTCGTGTTTCGCGCCGACGACGCCGCGGTTCGGCTCGGCACGCTGCCGGAGATCCGGGGCGCGGATGCGGTCGCGCAGCTCTACAAGGGTCGCGCCCAGGCTGCACGCACGGCGCTGGTCGATGGCGAGATGGGTGTCGCCGTCATCCTCGGCGGACAGTTGCGCATCGCGCTGCGCATCACCTTCAGCGGCAACCGCATCGCCGGGATCGAGGCCTTGGCCGATGCGGAGCGCATTGCGGCGCTGGAGGTCGAGGTACTGGAGAGCTGAGGCAGGCTATTCTTCGCGAAAACAACCCCATGCACAGTACCCGATTTAAGCAATATCAATAACTTAGCGGACTCAAATCGCAATCCCCCAGTGGTATTCAGGTAGCGCTTGACGCCCGCGGCCGGTGATCGTAGTTTCGAATACGGAATTCTGTATTCCCTATTCGGAGCTACCGGCGTGATCCCTCTCGACCCGCTCCCGAACCTGATCGACCAGGTCTATGAACGGATTCTGGAGGCGATCTCCGACCGTACGTTGCAGCCCGGCCAGCGCATCCGGCAGAACGAGCTCGCCGACAAGCTCGGCGTCTCGCGCCAGCCGGTGTCGCATGCGCTGCATCTGTTGCACCGGCAGGGGCTCGTCGCCGAAAGCGGCAAGCGCGGCTTTGAAGTCACCCAGCTCGACCCCTCGCGCATCCGCCAGCTCTACGAGGTGCGCGGCGCCATTGATGCGCTCGCCGCCCGACTCGCTGCCGAACGCACCGCAAGCGACGCGGCAGGACGCGCGCGGCTCGACGCAGCGCTCGCCGCCGGACGCCGCATCGACCGCAAGACGACCCTCGCCGAGCTGATCACGCTCGATGTCGATTTTCACCGCGCCATCTATCAGCTCGCCGGCAATCCCGTGATCGAGGAGACGATCACGCCGCAATGGCCGCATATGCGCCGCTCGATGGCGACCGTGCTGTCGGAGCTCGATTATCGCGGCAGCGCCTGGGCCGAGCACGCTGACATCGCGAAACACATTCTCGCAGGTGACGCGAAAGCGGCCGAGAGCGCGGCGCTGGCGCATGCACAGACGGCGGGACGGATGACCGAGGAGAGATTGAGGGCGACGAACGAGGTGGCGGCCTAGCGACACGCGCTGTCATTCCGGGGCGACGCGTAAGCGTCGAGCCCGGAATCCATCAAGCCGCAAACGCTGAGGATAAGTGGATTCTCTGATGCGCAATTGCGCATCAGAGCTCGCGCTTCGCGCGCCCATGAATGACGAGAAAAACAACCCAGGAGGACGACCCATGAAACTGTCTCAGGAGCAATTGGAGTTCTTCGACCGCGAGGGCTGGCTGTTTCTGCCCGAACTGTTCAGCCAGGAGGAGGTCGATTTGCTCGCACGCGAGGCGGTCGGCATCTACGACGCCAACCGCCCGGAGGTCTGGCGCGAGAAGAGCGGCGCACCGCGCACCGCCTTTGCCGCGCATCTCTACAACGAGGCCTTCGGCATTCTGGGCGCGCATCCGCGCATGATCGATCCGGTCGAGCAGCTGTTCGGCGAGCCGGTCTACATGCACCAGTTCAAGATCAACGCGAAATCGGCCTTCACCGGCGACGTCTGGCAGTGGCACCAGGACTACGGCACCTGGAAGCGCGACGACGGCATGCCGGAGCCGCGCGCGATGAATATCGCGATCTTCCTCGACGAGGTGATGCCGATCAACGGCCCCCTGATGCTGGTGCCGCAAAGCCAGAATGCCGGCGATCTCCAGGCCTCGCATGATCTTGCCACAACGTCCTATCCGCTGTGGACGCTGGACGAGGACACGGTGACGCGGCTCGTCAAGCAGGGCGGCATCGTGGCGCCGACCGGCAAGCCCGGCGGCATGCTGATGTTCCACGGCAATCTCGTGCACGGCTCGGCCGGCAACATCACGCCCTATCCGCGCAAGATCGTGTATCTGACGCTAAACGCGGTCTCGAACTACATCCGCACCCCGACGCGGCCGGAGTACATCGCACATCGCGATTTCGCTCCGATCAGGACGGTGGATGATGATGCGCTGGTGCGGCTAGCGAGAGCGCCGCGGCAGGCGGCGGAGTAAACTGTCATTCCGGGGCGCGCGAAGCGCGAGCCCGGAATCCATTCATCGGCCAATTCTGCGGCCCGATGGATTCCGGGCTCGCGACTTCGTCGCGCCCCGGAATGACGAGCCTTTGATTGTTGCGCTCAAGGACATGTCCCATGAACCTCTTCCGCCTCCTCCAGGCCCGCGCGTCCGTCGGCAAGCCTGTCCGCGTCGCGCTGATCGGCGCCGGCAAATTCGGCTCGATGTTTCTGGCGCAGGTGCCGCACACGCCGGGGCTGGAGGTGCCTATCATCATCGACATCGACCGCGACCGCGCGCGCGAGGCCTGCCGCACCGTCGGCTGGAGCGCCGAGCGGATCGACGCGACCGCGTTCACCGATGACGGCGCACGCGCCATCGCCGGCGGTGCGATGGATGTCGTGGTGGAAGCGACCGGCAATCCGGCGGTCGGCATCCGTCATGCGCGCGCCGCGATCGCGGCGGGCAAGCATATCGTGATGGTCAATGTCGAGGCCGACGTGCTGGCCGGCCCGCTGCTCGCCGAGGAAGCGCGCAAAGCGGGCGTGGTCTATTCGCTCGCCTATGGCGACCAGCCGGCGCTGACGGCGGAGATGGTGGATTGGGCGCGCGCGACAGGCTTTCGCGTCGTCGCCGCCGGTAAAGGGACAAAATATCTGCCGGCCTATCACGACGTGACGCCGGATGGCGTCTGGCAGCACTATGGCCTGACCGCCGGCGAAGCGCAGTCGGCCGGCATGAATCCGCAGATGTTCAACTCTTTCCTCGACGGCACCAAATCGGCGATCGAGATGGCTGCGATCGCGAACGCCTGCGGATTGGACGTGCCCAAGGGTGGCCTGCTGTTTCCGCCATGTGGTGTCGACGATCTCCCGCACATCATGCGTCCCAGCGACAGGGGTGGCGTGCTGGAGCGATCCGGCGTGGTTGAGGTTGTGTCCTCGCTGGAGCGCGACGGCCGGCCGGTATTTCGCGATCTGCGCTGGGGCGTCTATGTCGTGCTGGAGGCGCCGAACGACTACGCCGCGGATTGCTTCAAGCAATACGGCCTGAAGACCGACGCCAGCGGACGCTTTGCCGCAATGTACAAGCCCTATCATCTGATCGGGCTCGAACTGAACATCTCGGTGCTGTCAGCCGCGCTGCGGGGCGAGCCGACCGGCCAGCCCTACGGCTTCCGCGGCGACGTCGCATCCGTCGCCAAGCGAAACTTGCGCGCCGGCGAGATGCTGGACGGCGAAGGCGGCTACACCGTGTGGGGCAAGCTGGTGCCTGCGGACGCGAGCCTGAAGGCCGGCGCGCTGCCGATCGGCCTCGCCCATCGTCTCAAGCTGAAGCACGACGTCGCCCATGGCGAGATCGTGCGCTGGAGCGATGTCGAGTTCGACGCCAACAACGAGACGATCAAGACCAGGAAGGCGATGGAGGCGGCATTCGCGAAGGCGGAATGAGCGCGGATGCATCATGGGGTCGCTCCAGTTATGTCCGCTTCCGGGTAATCGCATATGGCCTACTGAAACGAACTGAGTGCGCGCCTCGCCCTTCGAGACGACCGTGGAGCCTGTCATCGGGCCGCGCTTTGCGCGGACCCGGTGGCGGTCTCCTCAGGGTGAGGCTTATCGGCACCGGAGGCCTTCGAAATTCTTGCCACGCACTCCGTCCTCATCCTGAGGAGCCCGCCCAAAGCGGGCGTCTCGAAGGATGGCCGCAGGAAAATCACTCTCAAATGCGATAGCGCCCGGTGCTTTGCGGACTCGAACCGGACATGGCAGCAGGTCCGTTGAGGGCCACCTCCAGACGCATGCAGCGCAGCAAATAGAACGCTTGGCAGACCCACCTGGTCGATGGGCAAAGCTGCGTTGTTGCTGGTGAGCGGCGAGAGGCGCTGAAGCCCGGCCGGGAACCCTGCCGTGCAAGTCTGGATTCCCGCGATGGTTGGGATAAGGTTACGTTGCCTGCGCAGAAAAATTGCAAAACGACATTTGGGAGGACGTAATGCTCGACACCACCCTAAGCGCGCGCGTCCAGGCTTTCCTCGACAAGTTTGATGCCGCGCTTGCGGCGGGCGATCTCGACGCCGCCATCGGAATGTTCGCGCCGGAATGCTACTGGCGCGACCTCGTTGCCTTCACCTGGAACATCAAGACGATGGAAGGCCGCGATCAGGTTCGCGACATGCTTGCGCATTGCCTCGTGCACGTGAAGCCGCACAACTGGAAAATCGCCGAAGGTGAAACGCCGACCGAGGCTGACGGCGTGACAGAGTCCTGGATCTCGTTCGAGACCGAGGTCGCGCGTGGATATGGGCTCGTCCGGCTGCAGAACGGCCAGATCTGGACGCTCTTGACGACAATAGTCGAACTCAAGGGCCATGAGGAAAAGGCGGGCTTCAGCCGACCGCTCGGCGCCAGACACGGCGTCAATCCCGGTTCCAAGACCTGGAAGGAGCTGCGCGACGGGGAAGTCGAAGACCTCGGATTCAAGACCCACCCCTACGTGCTTGTCATTGGCGGCGGACAGGGCGGCATTGCGCTCGGGGCGCGTCTGCGCCAGCTCGGCGTGCCGACGATCATCGTCGAAAAGAATGCACGCGCCGGCGATTCCTGGCGCAACCGCTATAAGTCGCTCTGCCTGCACGACCCCGTCTGGTACGATCACTTGCCCTACATCGATTTCCCGAAGAACTGGCCGGTGTTCTCGCCCAAGGACAAGATTGGCGACTGGCTCGAAATGTACACCAAGGTCATGGAGCTGAACTACTGGACGAACACCACGGCCAAACGCGCCAGTTGGGACGACATCAAGAAGGAATGGACCGTCATCGTCGAACGCGACGGCAAGGAGATTACTCTGCGGCCCAAGCAGCTTGTCTTCGCGACCGGCATGTCGGCCAAGCCAAATATGCCGAAGATCAAAGGCATGGAAGCGTTCAAAGGCGAGCAGCACCATTCCTCGCGCCATCCCGGCCCCGGCGGCTACAAAGGCAAGAAGGTGGTGGTGATCGGCTCGAACAATTCGGCCCACGACATCTGCGCTGCGCTGTACGAGGCCGGCATCGACGTCACGATGGTACAGCGCTCAACCACTCACATTGTGCGCTCGGACTCGCTGATGGCAACCCTCGGTGATCTCTATTCCGAACGTGCCGTCCGCAGCGGAATGACCACGGCAAAGGCCGATCTGATCTTCGCTTCACTGCCCTACCGGATCTTGAATCAGTTTCAGAAGCCGGTCTACGACAAGATCCGCCAGGATGACGCGGCTTTCTATGCCGGGCTGGAAAAGGCCGGCTTCAGGCTCGACTTTGGCGACGACGAGTCCGGGCTGTTCATGAAGTATCTGCGCCGCGGCTCGGGCTATTACATCGACGTCGGCGCCTCACAGCTCATCATTGACGGCAAAATCAAACTGTTCGCAGGACAGGTGGAGGAAATCACGCCCAACGGCGTCAGGCTCGACAGCGGCAAGGAATTGCCAGCGGACGTGATCGTCTATGCCACCGGCTATAGTTCGATGAACGGCTTTGTCGCAGATCTCGTGAGTCAGGAAACGGCCGGCAAGATTGGCAAAGTCTGGGGCCTCGGCTCCAATACGACGAAGGACCCCGGACCATGGGAAGGTGAGCAGCGTAACATGTGGAAGCCGACCCAGCAGGAAGGCCTGTGGTTCCACGGCGGCAACCTGCATCAGTCGCGACATTACTCGCAATTCCTGTCCCTGCAGCTGAAGGCGCGCCAAGAGAGCATCCCGACGCCGGTCTACGGCCTGCAGACTGTCCATCACAAGGCCTGAAATTGCGGAGAGCGCGGCGGGGCTCGCGGATTGCGGGCCCCTGTTGAACGAACGCTGCCGTTAGCCCTTCACCGCAAATTCGATCTCTAAAGCGTAAGCGCGGCTCTCGCCCGGCATGAGTACTGCTTCGGTTCCATTCACTTTGGCGCTTGTACAGGGCTCGATTGCAAGCACGCAAGCGTGCGGCCGCAGATCATGCCAGAGCTGAAGATGCGGAAGGGTGCTGGTGTCGAATCTGACGGCAATCTCCAGCATCATGCCGTGATCCATCGGTGTTGCGAGCCTGCAAACGGCGGAAGCGCCATCATCGTCAGCGGGAAAGCTGACGGATTCGGACAACAGCGAGAGGTCCGGCAGGGCCTTGACCTCAAGCAACCGTCGTGAGCCCAGGGTTACAGATGATCCCGGCGCGAGAGCCGGGTAGCCGAAATTGAAGTGATAAAGGCTTGCCTGCGGCGTGGGCTCGTTTGAAAGGTTGGTCACCTCGTCGCGAATTCGCAAGAGGTTGCCGCCAATCGGCGCTTCGAGCCGACGCCTGAGACGCAGCGCTTCGCCACCAAACCTGAACTGCATGATTTCGCCCTCGCAGAACAGCGCGGGCTCACTCCGATTCCAATCCTCACCATGGGTCGTCACGCGCGCCGGCGTGAACGGCAGCCGGCCGTGCATGGGATGACCTGGCACCGGTTGTCGAAAATGATCGAGCCCGCAAGTGACGAGGAATCCGGAATTGGTACGACTGTAGCCGCGCCCGCCATCCTCCTCGGGATGGTGCAGGTGCGCGCTGCGAAATCCGGCCATGCTCTGCCAGGCGACCGGCATGCCTTTCCACCAGAGCGGACCGATGTCGAGCGAGCGGTCGGCCAAGGCCCAGAAGTCGAGGCCACCGCCGTTGGAGAAGGCGAGAGCGGCGACGCCACGCTCAACCCCGTCGTCGAGCACGATACGGCGGACGCTCGCGATCTGTCTGAGATCGCCGACTTTGGCGCGCAGACCCTCAGCCATCACGAGGACATCTCGCGTTGGGCTGCCGGTTCGGGCAGCTCGAGCCTACCGAATGCCTCAGGCGGTGCCTCGTTCGCAGCCATCAGGCGCGCCATCAGCGCCACAAGGCGCGCCTCCTGCGCTTCGTTCTTCACGGGTTGCTGCTGACCCGGATCCTTCGCCAGATCGTAGAGCCGCGTATCATTCTCGAGCAGCGCCCCGGGCCCGTAATTCAGATACATCGGTGACCGCTCGATCACCGGGACCTTCAACAGTTTTGCGCCCTTGGTGAAGGGAAAGCCATTCGACAGCGACGCGCCCGCTAGCTCCTCCGGCAGGAAGGGCGAGCGGATATGCGTCGGCATCACCGTGTATTGAAAGATATCCTGCGTCTTCAGGTCGGCGGGAAAGCGATGATAGGTGTAGTGACCGTCGGTGATGTTCACCGCGCCACCGAAATAGCCGAACAACGCCGCCTCGCGTAGCGGCTGGCTGGATCGGGCGGCCTTCAGGATCGAATGCCCCTCCATTTCCCGCGGCGGCGCCACGTCGAACAGATCGAGGAATGTCGGCGCGAGATCGATGGACTGCGTGAGGACCCCGCTTCGCGCCCCCGGTTGCGGGCGCCGCGGGTCATGCACGAACAGCGGGATGTGCACGATCTCCTCATAGAGGTTCATGCGGTTCTTGGCCCAGAAGTCGTGTTCGCCGAGCAGGAAGCCGTGGTCGGTGGTGACGACGAGCGCGGTGTCCTTCCACATGTCGTGACGGTCGAAATCGTCGAGCAGCTGCCCGAGCAGGAAGTCGCACATCGACACCACGGCATAGTAATTCGCGCGCAGCTCCTCGCACTCGGCCGGCAGCTCATCGACCCGGCCATAGCGCGGCCAGTCGCGGATCGGTCCGTTCCAGCCGCTGTCGAACGGCGCCTTGAAGCGCGCCGGCGCGTGGAAGGGCTCGTGCGGATCGAAGGTCTCGAGCTGGAGCAGCCAGTTGTCGGCGTCGCGGTTGCGGTCGAGAAAGTCGAACGCGTGCGCGAAGCACTGCACCGACGGAAAGTCCTTCTCTTCCTTGATGAACTCGCGGTTGATGATGTTCTGGGAGTGGTACTTGCGCCGGTCGGTGGTGAATTGCCGCGCATGATACATCTCGCGCAGCCGCTCCCAGTGCGGCTGCACCATCGCCTTCCAGGGATCGCCCTCCTGACCGCGTACGAATTCGTAGCTGTCGTAGCGATTATGATAGGTGGCGCCGCCATCCTCCCAATAGTGAAAATGATCGGTAATGAGGTGACTGTAGATGCCGGCGTGATGTAACAGCTCCGGCATGGCGTTGTCGAACGGCTCGAGCGGGCCCCAGCTCCGGTGCAGGAAGCTGAGCCGGCCCGTGAGGAGATCGCGCCGCGCCGGCATACAGGGCAGGCTGCCGACATAATGACGGTCGAAGGTCAACGTCCTCGCCGCGAGACGATCGAAGTTCGGTGTCGGGATTCGGTTGCCACCATAGGCGCCGAGCAGATGGCGGTTGAGGGAATCGAAGAGAACGAAGACCGTCTTCATGCTATTTCCTTCGTTGATGGCGGCTTATTTCACGGCGCCTTGTGTGAGACCCGCCACGATGTAGCGCTGGCCGATGATCAGCAGCACGAGTGCGGGCAGGATCGATAGCGCAGCGGCAGCTGCCATCTGCGTGTAGAGAATCTCGTAATCCTGGGCGAATTTGGCGATCGCGACCGGTACCGTTGCGGTCTGTTTCATGGTCAGCGTCAGTGCGACGCCAAAATCATTCCAACTGAACACGAAGGTCAGAATGGCGGTCGCGGCGAGCCCCGGTGCGATGATCGGCATGACGATCTGCCACAGCAGGACCGGCGTGGTGGCACCGTCGAGCCGGGCCGCCTCCTCGAGCTCGACCGGCACGTCGCGCACGAACACGCCCATCAGCCACAGCGCCATCGGCAGGTTCAGCACGGTGTGCGCGAGCACCACTGCTGTCAGCGTGTTGTCGAGACCGACGGTCCGCATGATGGTGAACCAGGCGCTCGCCAGCGCCAGCGGTGGGAACATGTGAAATACGAGCGCCCAGCCGAGGAAGATGTGCACGAACCAGCGCGGCCACGCCATCCGGTTGAGCGACCATGCGGCAAGCGTGGCGGCGATGAGGCAGATCAGCGTGCTCAGCGTGCCGACCACGAGCGAGTTGCGATAGTTGACGAGGAAATCCGAGGTCTTGGAGAACAGCACCTCGTTGAAGTTCTTCAGGACCGGCGTGAACCAGAACGCGCCGGAGAGCAGCGATATCTGGGTGCGGAATCCCGCAGCCACAACCCAGACGACGGGAATGAGCACGAGCAGGGCCGCCCCGATCAGCAGGGCATGAATTGCCAGGGCGCGTGTTCTCGGAGGCATCGTCACCTGGCGCCTCCCATCCGTCCGCGCGCTGCGACGGCGGCCGACAGCAGAATGCAAGTCATGAAGATGATTGCGACCGACATTGCCGAGCCATATCCGGTCTGATCCTCGCGGAAGAAGCGCTGGTAGAGCGTGAAGCTCATGACCTGGGTCGATGTCCCCGGGCCGCCGCCGGTGAGCAGGTAGACCTCATCGAAGACCTTGAATGCCAGCACCAGTCGAAACGCGAACGTGACCATGATGGTCGGCAGCATCATCGGCAGCGTCACGTAGGTGAGCTCCTGCCAGCCGGAGGCGCCATCGATCTTGGCGGCTTCGTAGACATCCTGCGGCAGCGATTGCAGACCGGCGAGGAACAGCAGGAAGCAGAACGGCGTCCAGTGCCAGATATCGACGAAGATCACCGTGGCGAGTGCCGTGTTGGCGGAGCCGAGCCAGTTGAGCGGATCGATGCCGACCAGCGCGATGGCCTGGTTGACCAGGCCGAAGTCGAAATTGAGCAGGAGTTTCCAGATCGCGCCGACGACGATACCGGGAACCAGGATCGGCAGGATGAAGATGGTGCGATAAAGCAAGCGGCCGCGTGTCACGCCGGTGCAGAGGAGTGCGAGCACGAATCCGCACAGCATCTGTCCACCGACGGCAAACAGCGCGAACAGAATGGTATTGAGGATCCCCGCACGGAACAGCGTGTCGCCGGCAAGCGCGCGGTAGTTGTTCAGGCCTGCGGCGGTGAAGCTCGAATGTCCGCCGCTCCAGCTGACGGTGAAGAAACTCGTCGCGAACAGATTGACCAGCGGCAGCACGCTGAGTGCCAGCAACAGCAGCAGTGCCGGCGACAGCGTCAGCCAGCGCCACAGCCGCTCGTCGAGGCCACGCTGGAAATCGGCCGCGATCGGCTGGCCCGTCGGGGCTGATGGCTCTGCCACCACCGCGGCGATTTGCGCGGCGGCGCTCGCGGTCGGCTTCATCATCGGCCTCAGGGCAATGCAGGCAGTTTGCCGGTGTTGTAATTGCGCTTCGACATCACGCCAAATATCTGCTCGGCCATGCTGTTGAGAGCCTGCACCGACGTGGTGTTGCCGGCGACGGCCTGGTTGAGACCGAGCTCGAGGATCGAGATCACCTCGCTCGCCTCCGGGAACTGGTAGATGTTGACCGCGTGCGGCAGCGCTTCGCCGAGCGGCTTCATCCAGCGGTAGCGGCGCTCCTGCGCGATCGGATCGCGGTAGGTTGCCGCGTTGACGGGAATGCCGCCGAACTTGGCGTGCGCAAGCTGCGCCTCCCTGGTCTGGTACCAGCGGAGGAATTCGAGCGCGCTGCGCTTGCGATCGTCGGGCACGTTGCGCGCGATGCCGCCGAGCCAGTGGCCGAGGCCGGGACCGGTCGAAAAGCCGTCGGCATGCGGCGTGACCGCGAACTCGACCTTGTCAATCACGGCGGATTTGTCGGGATCGTCCATCTGCGACCACGCCGAGACCACCACCATGATATGGGCGGCTTTGCCGGTCAGCATGTTCTGGATCACCTCGGCCTGGTCGAGCGAGGCGGTCTGCGGATGGCCGGCTTCCTTGGCGATCCGCAGGTAATAGTCGAGCGCGGTGCGGCCGGCCTCGTTGTTGAGTGTGATGGTGTAGTCGCCGGCGGCCTGGTTCTTGAAGATGCCGCCGCCGAAGCCATAAAGATAGGGATAGAAGTCGTAGCTGACGGACGCCGGGCCGCGGGCGCCGCGCTGGACGATGCCGTAGCGGCTCGGTGGCTTGTGCAACTTCTTCGCGTTGGCTTCGAGCTCGGCAAACGTCTCCGGCGCCTTCAGGCCGGTCTCCTTGTAGAGATCGCCGCGATAATAAAGCAGCGGAATCAGCGGCGAGATCGGCACCGACATCAGCTTGCCGCCCGCCGACATCGTCTTCTTGTCGGCATCGAAATAAACGGTGTTGTCGAGCGTATAGACGTCAGGGTCGAGCTTGAAGGACGGATCGATCGCCGTGATCGGCTCGACGAAGCCGCCGAAATACATCTCGGCGACCCATCCGGAATTCATGATCAGGAGGTCGTATTGGCCGTTTGCCGCACGCACCGAGTTGCGCTGCTTCTCGAGCGATCCCGCGAAGGGGTTGACGTCGAGCTCGACCTGGTTGCCGGATTCCTTCTCGTAGAGTTCGACCATCTTGCGGAAGCTGTCGAACCAGGGCGACTGGTTGATCACGATAGTCATCGGCGCGACCTTGGCGGCCGCCGCGTATCGCCACGGCGCAGCGAGCCCGAGCGCGACCGCACCACCTGCACCAACGACCTGACGGCGCGTCAGGCCACGCTTCTCCCTCTGTCCCGGCATCTCAATCCTCCCGCCCGCACTTCGGCCGATTCCGGCTCTCTCGGATGCTGGAGCAAAACAGGATTCAGGTATTCTTACAAAGAGGATTATTGTGCCACAGGCATAGTTTAAAGCTATGGCTTACGGCCTGCCCTTGCGGCCCTCTGTCGCTGTGGAGCAGACGGCTTTGAGCGCATCAATGATCCCCGAGGCCGCCGGTGAAACCCAGCCGTCTTTGCGCGTGATGACGCCTGCATCGCGCGTCAGCGCAAGCTCGGGAACATTGAGCATGACGAGGCCGTCGCCTTCAGGTGTCTGCAACGTCTTCGACACAGTGGTGGCGAGCGCGTCGGACTGCCGCAGCACGTTGAATTGAAGCGCAACCGATCCGCTCTCGAGCATGCTTTTCGGCGGCGGCAAATCATTGGCGACGAACAGCGAGTCGAGCCGCCGATGGGCCCGCGTCGCATGCGGCGGCTTGATCCAGGGATATTGCAACAGATCGTTCATTTTGACCCTACGCCGTCGGGTCAGCGGATGACCGCGACGGCAACAAACGCCGAGCCGATCGGATGTCAGGGTCAGGGTCTCGAATTCCCGCTGGTCCTCGGGCGAGGGAATTTCGGCGACGACGAAGTCGAGTTCGCCTTGTCGCAGCGCACGGAGCAGCGACTCGTCGAAGCCGGCCTCGACGCGGACGTGGATCGACGGATGTGCCGAGATCGTGCGCGCGAGCGCCGCCGGAAGATATCGTCGCAACCATGTTGGGCCGGCGCCGATCACGACCGTCCCGACGGCACCGGAACGTTGCGCGGTAATCTCGTGACCGGCATCCTTCAACTGGACATGCACAGCCTCGGCGTGGCGCAGCAGCGTAGTCCCGAACGATGTCAGCGCGACGCCACGTGGCAGTCGCTCGAACAATTTAACTCCGAGCTGCTCCTCGAGCAGCCTGATGCTCTTGGTCAGGGTCGGCTGGGCGATGTTCAGGTCAGCTGCGGCAAGCGATATGTTCTTGCGCTGGGCGACGCGTAGGAAATATTCAAGCTGTCGGAAGTCCATCGCTGCCCGTACCCCGAACGAGTCTCTGCTTTCAAGATTTCTATCGCGCCAGGACGAATTTCTTCCGGAGCGGGCGCTCTGGGAGCGGGAACGAGTTAATACCGGGTGCTCAGTTGTGACAACCCATCAGCGCGTCGAAGGCGTCAGGTCTATCAGGCCCAGATCCACGAGCGTACGATGGAATCGACGTTTCCGTTCAGAAGCTGACGCGAAGTAGGCTGCTCCGCAATCATCAAGCAGGCTCGCGCGCGTAGCGAATATCGGGTCAAGCGCAATACCCGCCCGTTGCAAGGCAACAGTTCCGAGAAAGGCGATATCGAGGTCGGCGCCCCTTCCCGGGCTGAAATGGGGGATATTCAAGGCTTCTATCGCATAGAATGTTCGAAACGGGCGCCGTCCATCTCCCGGTCGTTTCAGCTGTCGATCGATCTGTTTCGTCAGCACGGGTTGATGGTCCCCGTAGTGCACGATGAGAACGGGACGTCCAGGGAATCTGCTTGCCAGCTGGGCTCTGAGCCTTTGCCAGGTAGACGCGGTCTCTGCCAGTCGGGCGTAGTACTCGACGTATCCAGCATCGGGGAGGCTCGCCATGGCAAAGGCACGCTCCCTCTCAAATTGACCTGATGGCACCAGCTGCCGGTTATGCGGACCGTGATTGAAATTGGTCAGCACATAAAGAAACCTCGGTGTCGGGTCGTTGGCGATCCTCCTGGTATGCGCATCGATGACCGCATCCAGGAACATCGCATCGGAATTTGTCGCCTCGAAACGTCGGACATCGAACGGTGGCGGAAGCTCGTCGACGAAGATGCGCTCATCGATGCCGATTGAGCTGTAGAATTTATCGTAACTGAGAAACCCGCGGCGACAGCTGGATATGAGCGTGGTCTTGTAGCCGAGCGACGCCAACGAACGTGGCAAGCTGCTGTGAAAACGACCGGCGCCCTTCTTGAAGAGGTAATAGGCGCTCGAACCGAAGCTGGCACTTGAAAGACCGGTGAGCAGGCTAAATTCGGATTGCCACGAACCTCCACCAAAGATGTCGACGTTCAGGCGCCCGGATTCCCCATCCGACGGGGACAGGAAGGCTTCGACGACTGGCTCGACCGGCAGCC